>JBCBTA010000158.1:0-7326 GCA_039818905.1 Planctomycetota bacterium | reverse complement strand
GAGGATGGGCCACTGTACGACCGGACGCAGGCGACGGAAGTTGAAGTAGCCCGCCACCAGGACCATGTCGAGCCGATCCGCGTGGTCGGGACTCGGTGCCACGATCCAGCTGGCAAGTCGCGTGCGCGCCTGCACGCCGAAGATGCCACTGGTGCCGCGAAAGGCGAGCTTGCGGCTCATCTCGAGTGAGTCGGACTTGCCTCCACCCATGCTGTCGAGCATGAGGTCGAGCGCGCTGCGATCGCCGACGTGCACTTCGACCATCTCATCGAACTGCCGCACCGCGGTGCGCACCCGCTCGACCGTCTCATCCGGAGCGCCGTTCTTGGCGGTGGCGGCGAGCATCCGCTCCATGGAACTGAGCCCGGGGACATGGGAGGCGGCTCGAAGATCGTCGTCGGCCTGCACCAGCCTGGCGATGTTCCACGTCAGGGTCTTGTTGACGCCAAAGCGGCGGGCGACGTCCTGGGGATTGGACGGATCGGCCTGCACGCTGTCGTACAGCTCGATGATCGCGGCACGAAGGCCGGAGACGGCATCCTGGCAATGTGACGTGAAGTCGGCCTGACGAACAACCATCGAACAGATACCTCCCCATCCTTCGCTGTCTCTTCAAGGAGAAGCATACCCGCTCCGCCAGCTTTCGGATCAGATTTCCAAATTATTTTCCAGCGGGAAACTTGTCTGGGAAGGTAATCGGGCTACCTTCGAATCAGATGTGCTCGATCTGGGTGCGTGCGCGGCGTGTCGCCGGGCAGTGCCGGCCCAGTGGGGATCGAGCCAAGCACCCTCGTGAGGTGCTTGGAGAGTTGGAAGAGACGCCCCGGGACGTGGGGCACGGATTGGATGGAGGAAACAGATGCGATACATGGCTTGGACCGTGACTGTGGGGTTGGCGGCGGCTCCTGCGGCGCTTGCGGGCGTGACCGTGACGCAGGGCAACAGCGCACCGACGTACTCCACCACGCTCAACTTCGATGAGCCGGGCGGACCGACGGGCTTCGTCGCGACGGATGCGTTCGCCTCGACCGGCATGTCGATCTTCGACTCCGGCGACGGCGCCCTTCGCGAGGTGCGTGATCGCACTGGCGATCCGGGTTTCGGCTGGGCCGGCTCCGGCAACTCGGCGTGGCTCCCCTTCGGCGCCTTCCTGACCTTTGATACGGACCTCACCGAGTTCTCCAGCCGCGTCTGGGACTCGTCCGGGCCGCCCTCGCCCTTCGGTGGCGGCATGATCGTTGCCGTCTTCAACGATGGCGGCCTCGTCTTCGAGACCGTCGTGAACCCGGCGTTCGGCGGTGTCGGCCAGGAGTGGATCGACATCACCACCGATGGTGGCACGGTCTTCGACGAGGTTCGCTTCGTCGGCCTCGGCTTCCCCAACGACACGTACATCGATGACCTGTCGTGGAACGCTGTTCCCGCGCCGACCGCGGCGTCGCTGCTCGGCGTCGCCGGCATCGCTGCGGCTCGTCGCCGTCGCCGCTAAGCGACTCGAACTCAGCTCTGCGACGGCCTTCCGGGAGACCGGTGGGCCGTTCTTGGACCAACACCAACACTCCGCGACGGTTTGGTGCGGCGCAAGGAGAACTCACATGCACGGATTGAAGAGCTCGACGACTGTCACCGCCCTGCTGGCGCTGAGCGGCATCGCCCTCGGCGGGGCGACGCTGGAGTACGTGGGTCAGGGCATCGGCCTGACCGACCTCTCGGAGGACGGCACGGTCGCTGTCGGAAACACCATCGAGGATGGTGAATTCGAGACATTTCGCTGGGTGAAGGATGATCCGGCGGGATGGCAGCGCCTCGGCCGCTCCACCGTCTCGATCACCGGCGCCGGCGCCGGCGGACCGAACGTCTCGTACGACGGCACCCGCGTCTCCGCCACGATCATCGACGACACCAACACCGCGCAGACCTGGGGTGTCTGGACCGAGGGACAGGGCTGGCAGCAGAAGATGCCGCCGTATCCCCCGGACGCAGCGCCCTTCACGAACTCGATCGCCTCGGCCTGGTGCCTCTCTGGAGACGGCGACTCGGTTGGCGGCTTCTACTGGTCCACCGGCGGTATCTTCGGCAACAAGGCGCAGCCCGCGATCTGGCAGGAGGGTACTGGCGTCATCAGCCGCGACCCGGTCGTGCCGCAGAGCAATGCTCGCGTCAACGCGATTAACTTCGACGGCTCCATCTGGACCGGCTACAGCGAGGACACCTTCGGCTCATGGATGCCGACTGTCTGGCGCGACGGCACGGCGACCTGGCTCGTGACCGACTACGGCGCCGGCAACAACTGGTTCCTCAACAGCTACGGCATGAACGCCGACGGCACGGTCATCGTGGGGCAGGCGTACAACCCCGTCGCCGCCCGTGCGGACGCAACGCGTTGGGTGTGGAACGGCACTTCGTACGACGAAGAGATCCTCGGCGCGCTGCCCGGCACGCCGCAGACCGACGTCGGCCAGACCTGGGCCCGCAGTGTCTCCGACGACGGATCGATCATCGTCGGCACCAACCGCTTCTTCGACAACGGCCCCTTCTCCACGGTCACCGGCTTCGTCTGGACCGAGGCCGAGGGCATGCGGGACATCATCGACGTGATGGCCGACGAGGGCCTCGCCTTCCCCAACGCCGGCTGGTACGTGCAGGAGCTGTACGTCTCACCCGACGGCAGCGCCATCGGCGGCATCGTGCTCGACACCAACACGGTGACCTTCCTCGACTACTGGAGCTTCATCGTTCGCTTCGCCCCGCCCCCCATGTGCGACGGCGATGTCAACGGCGACGGCACGACCACGCTGGCTGACTTCACGATCCTCGCCGCGAACTTCGGTGCCACAGGTCTGCCCTCGGGCGACGGTGAGAGCCGCGGCCTCGGTGATCTCAACGACGACGGCAACGTCGATCTCGCCGACTTCACCATCCTGGCGCTCGACTTCGGCTGCGACGTCAACACCCCGTCGTAGGACTCCCTCGGGGGAGCCTGACTGACCAGGCCAACTGACCGTCTCGCGGATCCCCTCCGCACGACGTCCTCATCGCCCGGCGAACCCCGATGTTCGCCGGGCGATTGTCGTTCTCGGACGTGGACGCACTTGCCTCGATTGCCACACGGAACGCCGAAATCGGTGTTTCCGGCGTCGAGGCCCGCGAGCGGCGGTCGGGCATGTATGGTTGATGCACCAGAAGCCGGCCCGATCGGCCGAGACCAAGAGCGAGGACACCTGCAGATGCGACCCCACCGGAACGTTCGGACAGCGATCACCACCACCGCCGCAAGCGCCGCCCTTTTGGCAGCAGGCCAGAGCTTCGGCCAGGCCGTCAACCCGGCGGACCTGCCGGGCATGGTGCGCGTTGACGCGCCCGAACTCCTTTCCATTCGCCCGGACCGCCTGGTGCACATCAGCGGCAGCGTGATGGACACCCGCAACGCGAAGCCCATTGCATCGCTCGCGCGGGACATCCGTCAGGGTGTGGCAACGCGCCGCCAGATTGTGCAGTTCGATGGGCCGATGACGCCGCAGCGCCGGGCGCAGCTCGCCGACGCGGGCCTGCGGGTGCTGGACTATCTCCCGACGAACGCCTTCATCGTCGATACCCGGAACGCCGAGGCCGACGCCGTCGAGGATCTGGGCTTCGTTCGCTGGCATGACGGATTCCGCAACGCGTGGAAGCTCAGCCCGGAGATTGGTCTTCGTCCGTTCGTGACGGCGGAGCGCCAGGGGCTTGCGGACATCGGTCGTCTGCCGCTGATCGCCACGCTCTTTGCCGATGAGCAGGCCGGCGACGCCGTCCAGGCGATCTTCGACACCATCCCCACCGCACAGGTGCACTATGCCGAACAGGTCGGACCCCAGGTCGAGATCTCGGTGTCGATCGAGATGGCAGACCTTGCGGACCTCGCGGGCATCGACGCCGTGCAGTTCATCGAGGACGCACCGGAGATCACCTTCCGCAACGTGACGTCCAACTGGATCGCGCAGAGCAACCAGTCCAACGTTACGCCGCTGCACGACAACGGCATTCGCGGGGCCGGACAGATCGTCGGCGTCATGGATGGGCGCATCGACGTCAACCACTGCTCCTTCAGCGACACGAACCCGATCGGCCCGACGCACCGGAAGATCCTCGCGTACAACACCGGGCAGGGAACGGACTTCCACGGCACGCACGTCGCCGGCACCGTCGTCGGTGACGCGGGCGCCGCCAATGACACGCGCGGCATCGCCTACGAGGGCAAGCTGGTCTTCCACGTCCCGCCGTCGTTCACCGACAGCGCGATGTACTCCCGGCTGCAGACGCACCACAACCAGGGCGCCCGCGTCCACACCAACAGCTGGGGTGACGACGGCACGACCCTGTACAACGGTCTGTGCCGCGGCGTCGATCGATTCTCGTACGACTTCGAGGACTCGCTCGTGCTCTTCGCGGTGACGAACACCAGCACGCTGCGCAACCCCGACAACGCCAAGAACCTTCTCGCCGTGGGTGCGACGCAGGACTTCCCCAACCAGGGCAGCCACTGCTCCGGCGGCGTCGGCCCGACCGTCGATGGTCGCCGCAAGCCTGAGATCTACCTGCCGGGTTGCGGCACACGTTCATCCAGCGCCGGCTCGTCCTGCGGCACGGCCGGCGCGACGGGCACGTCCATGGCATGCCCCGCCGTCGCCGCGAGCGCCATGCTCGTTCGCCAGTACTACCAGGACGGCTTCTACCCCAACGGCGCGGCAAACCCGATCGATGCGATCAACCCGACCGGTGCGCTCGTCAAGGCGACGCTGCTGAACTCCGCGACGGACATGACCGGCGTCGGAGGCTATCCCTCCAACCTCGAGGGCTGGGGGCGTGCGGTCCTCGATGACACACTGCACTTCGTCGGAGACTCCTCCACGCTGTACGTCGAGGATGTGCGCAATGCCGACGGCCTGTCCACGGGTGAGCAGACCGGTACCGAAGTCAACGTGACCGGCGCCGGTGCGCCGCTGCGCATCACGCTCGTGTGGACAGAGCCGCCCGCCTCGGCAAGCACTGGCACCGCGCAGGCCTCGGTCAACGACCTGGATCTCCGCGTCGTCTCGCCCGGCGGTACGACCTATCTGGGCAACGCCTTCAGTGGTGGCGTGAGCCAGCCTGGCGGCAGCAAGGACGCGATCAACAACGTCGAGCAGGTGCTCATCCCATCGCCGTCTGCCGGCACGTGGGCCATTGAGGTCGTCGGCGCAGCGGTGAACGTCGATACGCAGGGCTATGCCCTCGTCGTCTCCGGTGAGGTCGTCATCGGTCCCTCGTCACTCCGCCTGGCCGGCCCGACAGTGCTCGGCCCGCTCATCGCACCGGGTGAAGCGCCGCAGGTGCAGATCGACGTGGTGCCGGGTGACGACACCTTCGTCCCCGGATCGGCCAAGCTCTTCTTCGCCGCGGATGGCACCAACTTTGTCGAGCAGACGCTGGTGAGCCTTGGCGGCGATACCTGGGGCGCGACGCTCCCGGCAGTCGGGTGCGATGACACACCGGCGTACTACTTCGAGGCTGCGGGGCAGGCAACGGGCACCGTCCTGTCACCCCCGAGCGGCGCTGCATCGCCGTACGCCTTTGACATCGGTGAGCTCGTCATCACGCTGTCGGACGATTCAGAGACGGACACCGGCTGGACGGCGACCGACTCGGGCGTGACCGCTGGCCAGTGGGAGCGAGGCATTCCGGTCAATGGTGTTCGCGGCGATCCCGCTGCGGACTTCGATGGCTCGGGGCAGGCGTGGGTCACGCAAAACGATCTTGGCCCGCTGAACGACGGCAACTCCGATGTCGATGACGGCTCCGTCACGCTCACCTCACCCGCGATGGAGGTTGCTGCAGGCGACACGGTGTCCTGGGCCTACTGGCTCAACGACATTCCCAACGGTGAGCTGGGCAACGAGGATGGCATGACGGTCGAAGTGGCGACCGATGCCGCGGGCACGAACTGGACGCAGATCCGCGCATACGACACGCCCCAGGGCTCATGGCGCTCGGACGCGTATCAGGCCGCCGTCGCGACATCGACCTTCCGCATCCGCTTCACCGCGTCCGACAACTCGCCGGGCGACGTCGTGGAAGCAGCGATCGATGCGCTGGAGATCAGCCGTACCGAGTGCGTGGCGGCGCCGCCGGCATGCCCGGGCGACGTCGATGGTGACAACGACACGGACCTCGCCGACTTCACCGACCTGGCCAGCAACTTCGGTGCGACCGGGCTGCCCTTTGGCAGTGGCCAGAGCCGCAGCCTCGGTGACCTGGATGACGATGGCGACGTTGACCTGCAGGACTTCACCCTGCTGTCGCAGGACTTCGGCTGCACGCCGTAAGTCAGTCGATGGTCTGAATCAGGGCCGTCGGGTTGTCGTCGGTGTACTCGGCCTTCCGCCGCAGGATGCGGATGGTCTCGGCGAAGAGCGTCGTGTTCGGCTCAAGGGAACCGTCTTCGCTGCGCTGTGATGCGATCCACTCGACGTGGGCGTCGGTGAACGCGAAGTTGCCTCCCGAAGCGCCGTGATTGTCCACGTCCTGGTAGCCGCGCTCCTCCAGCGTCGGAGCGCCGGCCCGCAGCGTTCCGAGGTAGTTGTCCACCGTGCCGCCGCCGGTCAGATTGCCGGCATCGACAGCGTTGCTCTCGTCGCCGATCAGCGCGACCGGTGATCCAAGATCCGTACGGATGCCGGCGATGAACATGTAGCTGATGTTGCCCCACCAGACGTCGCGCCGGTCGCGAATCTGCCCGGGGGCGACTGACGGGAAGCGGCTGCCGTTCTCACCACCGTCCAGCGTGTCGGCGGGACTCTGCAGCGACTCGTAGTCACCGGTGGTCTCGATGTAGGGATCCATCAGCGGGACGGACTCTGCGCCCGCGGGCGGGAGCTCCCATCGCCGGTTGCCGAGGCTCCAGCGGCGGTACTGCCGATTCTCGTAGCCGAAGGCGCCGCTCGGGCGGTTCTCCTGCTCGAGGCTGAAGAGCCCGGCGATCCCGCCGTAGGCGCCCCACTGCTCCTCGAAGAGTGAACGCTCGCTTGGGTTGCGTCGCAGCAGTTGATCGTTCGCAATCGCGGGAAGAACGGGGAAGGCCTGGTTGTAGTCTTCGGAGTAGATGACCAGCAGGGTTGTGAGCTGGCGCAGGTTGTTCGCCGAACCCGCCCGCTGGGCGCTCTTGCGTGCTGCTGCCGGCGATCGCCAGCGCGCGCAAGAGCGCCCAGCGGGCGGGTTCGGCGAACAACCTGCGCCAGCTCACAACCCTGCTGGTCATCTACTCCGAAGACTACAACCAGGCCTTCCCCGTTCTTCCCGCGATTGCGAACG
>JBCBTA010000157.1:0-7340 GCA_039818905.1 Planctomycetota bacterium | reverse complement strand
TTGAGCAGCACCGTGGTCAGCGCGTTGGCCTCGAAGTTGTTGCCGATGCCGACGATGGCGCAGTCCACCTGGTCCACGCCCTGGATGCGCAGGGCCTGCTCATCGGTGGCGTCCAGCGCGATGGCCAGCGTGACCTGATCGCGCAGTTCCTCGACGATCAGTCGATCGCGATCGATCGCGATGACCTCGGCGCCCGAAGCCGCAAGGTTCTTCGCGAGGCGTGTGCCGAAGCGACCCAGCCCGATGACCGCAAAGCGTTCCAGTCTGCGACGATCCATACCACCTCAGACTACCGGCACCACGCGCACCATGCGCGCCGCCGGCTCAGTAGATGACCACGTCCTCGGTCGGGTACTCCACCCTCGCACGGCTGGAGCGCGCCGCATTCAGCAGCGCCGCCACCACTGCGAACGGACCCACGCGTCCGAGGAACATGGTGATGCTGATGATGATCTTGCCGGGGTCGGTGAGCTCTGGTGTGATCCCCAGACTCAGGCCGCAGGTTCCCAGCGCCGACGTGGTCTCGAAGAGCAGCTCACGCAGTGTGTGATTCGGGCCGTCCGTCAGCGCCAGCAGGCCGGTCGCCGCGAGCAGGAACAGCAGGGCCAGCACCACCAGGGCCGCCGACTTCCGCACGATCGCCTCGGGGATGGTCCGCCCGAAGACGGTGGTCTGGGTTCGGCCACGCAGGGTCGCGTACACCGTCAGTGCCAGGACGGAGAAGACCATCAGCTTGATGCCACCGGCGACAGATCCCGGCGAGCCGCCGACGAACATCAGGAAGATCAGACCCAGGTGACTGAGCAGACCCATCTGCGAGGTATCGACGCTGTTGAAGCCGGCCGTGCGATTGATGCTCATGAAGCTGGCGTCGAGTACCGCCGTGCCGTAGCCGTCCGACGGCTGCCACACGGCGCCGTCGCCGAACACCTCGCTGATGAACATCAGCGTCATGCCAATGACGTACGTCGAAGCCGTAGCGGCGAGGATGATCTTGGAGTTGAGCGTCAGACGCACCAGCGCACCGTCGCGCATGCGCCTGCCGCGAAAGCGATCCCATGCAACCCGCCGGATGTTGTCCAGCACCGGGAAACCGATCGATCCCAGCATGATCAGGCCGGCGACGATCACTTGTGTCGTCCAGTGGATGCGCAGGCCAATGAGCCCGTTCGAGGTCGTGACGAACCCGGCGTTGCAGAATGACGACACCGAGATGTACACCGCGTGGTAGAAGCGATCGCCCGGGGTTTCGAAGTCCGCGGGCATGCCCTCCCAGGATGAGGGCCACCCGAAGTACAGCACCAGGGCGCCGATGAGCTCCACAGCGTGCGTGAAGATGATGATGAATGTCACCAGCTTCTGGAGCGACAGCTGACCCGACCAGCCCTGCTCGGTTCCCTCGGCGAGCGTCTGCGTCGCGCGCAGGCCCATCGAGCTGCCGAGGACATTCACGATCAGTGCACCAAAGACAATGACACCCAGGGCACCGACCTGGATCCACACCAGGATGATCACCTGCCCCAGGCGCGTGAAGCCGGAATCGGTGGGTCGGACCACCAGGCCCGTCTGGCTGATCGCGCTGGAGATGGTGAACAGTGAGTCAACGAAGGAGATCGGCTGGTCGGGCGGCGTCGCCGAGGGCAGCAGCAGCGCCATCGTGCCGACCGCGATCAGGACCACGAACGATCCGATGAAGACCAGCCCCGCCGGGATCGCGGTTCGCACCAGCGACAGGTAGCCGCGCGTCAGGTGGAACATGATCAGCAGCGCGGCGGCGATCTTGGGGCCCGGCGACCACGCAAACGACAGCACACCGAAGAGCACGATGATTTGCTCGGGACGCGTCACACTCAAGAAGTCGCGCCGACGCTCCGGACTGCGAATGACCGCAAAGGCGGTCACCAGCAGGGCGGCCAGATACCCCAGCAGCAGCAGGACCTGCGATGCGTGCAGCACGCGGGCGTCCAGCAATGGCTCGTGCCACCCGACCTTGAGCACGGTCGGCACGTTGGCCAATAGCGCCAGACCACCCCGGACGGGTCCGTCGAGTGTGCCGGCGGCACGCGTCAGTCGCGTCGTCGAGCCCGCATCCTGCAACCTGTGCGATGACTTCTGCACCGCCAGTCAGAGTACCGAGGCCTCGCCGGCCACGCGCCGTGCCTCACGCACCGCAGTGCGGAGCAGTGTTGATGCCCGCCCCGGCGCACACCCGAGTGTCGCCTCGATCTCGGGCATTGTGCGGGGTGGTTCGCCGCCCAGGCCATACCGTGCCAGTGCCACGGCGCGAGCATCGGCATCGAGAGTCTCGATGTGCGCACGCAGCGACTCCGGGGGCGCGAGCCACTCCTGCCATGGCGTGAGCCGGCGCGACCAATCGGCCAGCGTCGGACGTGGGGCATCGCGTCTGCGTGCCTTGGTCGGCGGTGCTGTCGCGGCCCCAGCGAGAAGGCGGTTGAGCGCCAGCGAGACCGGCGCCGCCACACGCCCGCCCTTCGTGGGGTCATGTCGCCCCACCGCGAGCACCGTGGCCTGGAAGCACGCATCAAGGATCGATGCCAGTTCCAGACCATCCACCTGCTCGAGGTCACCACCAATGCGCTCACGGACGGTGCGCACGATCAAGCCTCGCTGCGATTGCACCAGCGCCCCCTTGAGATGCGTGACCCACCGCAGGTCCGTCTCCACCCGATCCAGCGCCGTGCTGGAAATCGAGCGGGCCCCCAAGGCATCGCGTCCATCGCGGGCCCGACGCAGCAACCACACCATCGCCTCGGATCGCGCGTGCTCGATCTCCGGCGGCGTCGGGGCATCGGCATCCGCCTGCTCGATCAGCAGCCCAACGTCCACAATGGGATCCACCCAGCCGATGCCCTGCACGGCAGGCAATTGCAGCAGCGACTGCACATGTCGGAGGTCCCATGGGTGGGCATCCGCCGGACCGGACAGATCCAGCCGCGACAGGCGCTCGGCCCGGCGCTCATCGATGACGCGATGCACGGTCGCGCGGCTGCGGCCGAAGTGCGACGCCATGGGGCCCGGTGCGATGCCCCAGCGATCCATCCGCTCGATCGTGCGTCGCTGCCGCGGCGTGAGCGGGCCTGCCTCTTCGAACAGCGGGACAGACGCATCGGCATCGTGCGATTCCAGCAGCGCTCGGATCGTCTCGCGACTGCGCCCAAGCCGCCACGCGATGCGCCCTGCGGCTGCATGACGCGACCACCCCAGTCGTACGCGATAGCCGCGAGCCCACAGCAGTGCGCGATGCCGATCTTCCTCCGTCAATCTCGTGAACGACGACGCCTTCTCCACGATGCCGCCATTGCTCGCCTCGAAAGCGCGCACGACGTCGTCACGAAACACGATGCGCACCGCGCCCTGGCCGTCCCGTGCTCGGCGCGCGATCAGGCCACGTCGTCGCCAGCGTTCCAGTGTCCGCCGCGTCACCGACCATCGCTCCGTCAGCCCATCAATCGTGAGCACCTCGCCCATGTCCGACAGGGGCATCTGTGCGTGCTCGCTCAAGCGCTCGGCAAGCGCGGACAGGTCTGAAAGCAGCGCTTCACCAACGATCATGCGCGGATCGGTCATCTCAGGCCGGTAGCCCGTGATTCGAAAGACGATGAAGTCCTCCGGGTATGCCAATGACGGATCCAGTTCCGCGGCAAGTTCCTCCACGCGGGTGATCTGCCGCTCGGTTGCTGCGCGAGGGGCATAGCGCAGCTGCTCGGCAAGCTCGAGCAGCGCCGGGACGCGCAGTCGGCTCAGCCGCGGCATGTCTCAGCCCGGCTCGACCCAGCGCGTCGGACGACGCTGCTCGATGGCGTCGATCGCCGCCGCCTCGTCGAAGAAACGATCGGCCGCCTCGCGATGGGCGTCGGTCACGTCATATCGCAGCAGTGTGCGCACGTACTCGCGGGCCAGCCGGATTGGCCAGCCGCGAACCGGGGCACGGTGATTGACGATCCAGTCCAGCCGCCCGGCGTTGTGGCGGCGCTGGCGGTCGAGGACCGACGCAGCCGTGACAATCGCGGGCTCGGCGGCGCGGCGCTCCAGACACATCCACGTCGCGTAGACGAAGGGCAGACCCGTCATCTCCTTCCATGCTTCACCGAGATCAAGCTGGTGCGGATAGAGGATTGCGGGCGGAGAGTCGGTAACGACCTTGTCGCCGATCAGCAGCAGCGCCTCGGGCCACTCAGGATCGCGTCCCTCCGATTCAGTCTGCTGCACATGGGCCCGGTGCGCATCGGCATCGAACTCCACCATCTCCGGCACGTGCCCGGTCAGGTGCTTCAGCAGAATGCGGAGCAGCGTCGCGGAGGTATGGCTGTCGGCGTCGGTGTGCACGATGCGCACCTGCTCGATGGGAACCGAGGAGAACAGGCGCACGGTCAGCGTCGGTCCATCACAGCCGATCATGCCGACGGGGATCATCGCCAGCGGCTCCGGCGCGTGCTGCGCGTCGATGAGTGACACGAGCGCCATGTCCACTTCATCGTCGATGAGCAGGTCAATGAGCTTGCTTGGCGCGGTCAGCGTCAGCCGCACATCTTCGAGCTTTCCCAGCCCCTCGATCAGCGGCAGCGTGTTGAGGTACGCGACACACCCAATGCGCGTCGGCACGGTTTCGGTCGGCTTCACGGCAGTCTCCGAATTCCCTGTCGTCATGGCGATGATTCTAGTCCTGCGGGGAGACCGACCGCTGAGGCGCAGAGAACGCAGAGAAAGGCAGGAAGAATGGAAACCACAGAGAGCACAGAGCCCACAGAGAGGAAGCTGGGTTCGCGCGCGTGGCTCTCACGATGCCTTGACCCAGTGCATTTCTGTGGTCTTCGTGTCCTCTGTGGTTCAATTGTCTCTCTCCGCATTCTCTGCGCCTCGGCGGTGAACGCTCCTGCAGCGACCTCCCGGTATCATCAGGCCATGGCGAGCGGCGAATCACTGTGTCTGATCGGCGGTGGCGGGCATGCTCTTGTGGTCTTCGAGAGCGCGGTGGCCGGTGGAACGGACGTCGCCGGGTTCTACGACGACAACCCCGACGCCGGGCTCGGCGCCTACACCCGCCATCTCGGCACCATCGAAGAGTTGCTGGCCGGGGCCTCCACCGAGACCAGCACCACCCACCTCGCGCTCGGCGCCCTGGACCTCCGCCGCCGCCTGATCCGGGCGCTGCCCGACATGCAGTGGACGTCGCTGGTGCACCCGTCGGCGACCATCTCGCCGCTGGCCATGCTCGGCCCGGGCACGTTCGTCGGCCCGGGCGTGGTGATCAACGGCAGGACCACGGTCGGTGCGCACGGCATCATCAACAGCAACGCGGTGGTCGAGCACGACTGCACCGTTGGTGAGAACGTCCACCTCGCGCCCCGAACCGTCCTCGGCGGTCACTGCACCGTCGGCAGCGACACGCTCGTCGGCATCGGCGCGACCGTCCTGCCTCACCGATGCATCGGCGACCACTGCACCATCGGGGGCGGCTCCGTCGTGACGCGCGACGTCAGCGACAACTCGACCGTGCTCGGCGTGCCTGCCCGCGCGTGCTGACGCTATTCCTCGGCGTCGTCCTCGTCCTCAATGTTGACCGTGCGCTCGCGCATCTCCGCCGCACGTTCCAGCAGCGCGTCCGGATCGTTCACGGCCTCTTCCAGATCGAAGTGCCAGCGGATCTCGGTCCGCTTCTCACCTGGAACGAGCAGCGCGAAGAAGTCGATCACGGGCTGCTCGTGCAGCGGGGCCTTGGCCTCGGCGCTGGTGATCAGCGGCTCGTAGCCGTCCTTCCGAAGCCGCACGTCGTACACGCCGAAGTAGGTGAAGTTCACCTCCGCGGGCGTCACGCCCACGTCGATGTCATTGAGATAGACCCGTGCGCCCGGCGGCTCGCTGGTGATGTAGATGCGGCGATCGACGCACGAAGCCAGGAAGGGCACAGAGGCGCACAAGCACAGGAGAAGAGCGAAGCGACGCAGGGAAAGACACAACGGATTCATGCCTTCGCCTCCTCCTTTGCGCTCGCCGTGTGGTGATCGTCGAACTCGTCGCCCCGGAACATCGAGCCGAGGTAGGCCCGCTTCACCAGATCATCGTTGATCAGCGACTGCGGCGTTCCTTCGCGCAGCACCTTGCCCTCGTTGATGATGTACGCCCTGTCGCACACGCGCAGTGTCTGCTGCACATTGTGATCCGTAATGAGAATGGCGATGCCCGCATCGGCGAGACGCCGGATCTCCACCTGCAGATCCTCCACTGCCAGCGGATCGACGCCACTGAACGGTTCATCCAGCAGGATCAGTCGCGGATTGGTGACCAGGGCGCGGGCGATCTCCAGCTTGCGGCGCTCGCCGCCGGAACAGGTGCGCGCAAGATCGTTGGCCTTGTGCGTCAGCCCGAACTGCTCGAGCAGCTCGATGGCGCGCTTCCGCCGCGCGGCCCGCGACATCGGCCTCGTCTCGAGAATCGCCAGCAGGTTCTGCTCGACCGTCAGGCGCTGGAAAACGCTGGGTTCCTGCGAGAGGTATCCCATGCCCCGTCGCGACCGGCGGTACATCGGCAGGTTGGAGACGTCGCGGCCGTCGAAGATGAGCTTGCCGCCGTCGGACTCGATCATCCCGATGACCATGCGGAAGCTGGTCGTCTTGCCGGCGCCGTTGCGCCCGAGCAGGCCGACGATGTCCGCGCCGTCCACGGCGAAGGACACGCCTCGCACGACTTCGCGATCGCCGAACCGCTTGACCAGCTTGTGCGCTTCCAGCAGCGGCATGGCAGCAGTCTAGCCGGTCCGTGCCACAGGCAGGCTCTACACCCGCTCCCAGGCCTCGTCGGCGTCATCCGGGTGCTTCAGGATGCGGATGGTCATCGGGTAGCGGTAGTACTCACCCCGATTGGCCGCGATCGCGCCGCGGATGCAGCCGACCAAGCGCAGCACGATCAGGAATCCTGCCAGCGCCAGGTACCACAGCGGCATGAGCGCGACACCGACGCCCAGTGTGACGATGCTGAAGATCACGCCGATGATGGTCGCGGCGATGGCACCGCCCACGGCGTAGATCAGCATGGTGATCTGGAAGTTGACCGCCTCGCGCCCATGGTCGTCGAGGAACTCCGACTCCCCCGACTTGATCCGCCACATGATGACGGTGCCCAGCAGGCTGACGATGCCGGAGGCAAAGTCCACCACAAAGCTGAGCAGCCCCATGAGGTGGATGAACGTCGTGTAGGTGCGCTCATCGGCGGGCGTCGCGTCGTCGATCCAGCGTCCGGATTGTGCGGAAGTCGGGGTCATGATGAATACGGCCGCCTTCATGGTGGGCGTCGCTCCTCCCGGCCGCAACTTCTGGGCCATC
>JBCBTA010000156.1:0-7363 GCA_039818905.1 Planctomycetota bacterium | reverse complement strand
CTCGAGTGCGATGGCAAGGTCACGGGCGGGCATGTCCATGACGGCATCGACGCTGATCGCGCCGAGCTTCTCATGCAGCCGCTCCCGCTCCTTCTTCGGAACGACCTTCGAATCCTTCACCGGCTTCGCAGACTCAGCAGTCGGTCGGTGGAGCTTCAGGAGCGAGGCGGCTCTGTCGAGCAGGAGGTCGCTCTCCTGATACGCCACAGCGCCCCGATCTGACCGAAACGACGTGGCGAGGCTTTGGACCATGCCGTCGCGCACGGCGGACGCCAGCCGACGACTGTCAACGAATGCCCGACGATTCAAGACGCCGGAGTGGACCATGACCTGCGCGGACAGCGGGAGCTTCTTGTCCCAGGGAATCCACACGGGCGAGAAGGGGAGCTCTCCCTCGCAGCAGCAAAGATCCCTCGCACTCAGAAAGAGCTTGCGCACGATCTCACGGAGAATCGGCTCCTTTTTCCTCAAATAGACCGTCACATCCACATCGAGGTATCCGTCCTCGTAGTTGTCGTCATGCCAAAAGCCTGTCTCCCAGAATCTCCACGTCACCTCGCCAAAAACCGTCATGCTCGAAGGCGTGACGCTGAAGATCGGACCTCTGCGCCTCCGTTTGGATCGGAGAACACTGTAGCTGTACCCCCCGTTTCGAGACGTGTCGATCTCCCAACCGGGTGGCGGCGTATACGTCTCCGTGTGTGTCACCGTCTCGACCCAGTTGGTCTTTCCCATGCTCGTGTCCTTGTTCTCCGCATTCGCGAAGAGTCGGAACTCAAGCGTGTCGGTCGTCGTCTCGTACTCGTAGACCGGTTCCTTCGTCAGATGCGCGGTCTCGAGCAATGCGCCCAGGCAAAAGTCCTCCATCTCTTCCGGGCGGACGATGACCATGAAGATCTCCTGCGTCCCTTCCAGCGCGCGTGGACCGTTGATGAATGTTGCCTCGGACTGTCGAATGTGGGGACGCGGCTCCATGAAGAACACAGCGCGATTGGTGCCGAGATGGAAAGCCTGGAAGAGGTTGTACATCTGCGTCAGTTGCGTTGTGTGCGACTGTCGCTCGCGGCGCTCGACACTTTGCTCCGACGTCCGGATGTTCTGACGCTGCAGACCCGAACGATACACGTCGCCGACCTGCTTCTGATCCCCAATGCTCAGCCCGCCCCCGCTGCCTTTGACGGCCCCCGAAACGCCGAAGTTCCAACCGAGATCGAGGTTGTAGTTCTCAGTGGAGTCGCTCGTGGCGGCGCTCTTGCCCACGGCGAGCGATGAACTTGATGCAGACAGAACCTCTCCTGTGTCTGTCACCGCTTCGTAGAGCTCACGTTTCTTGGGCTCGAAATCGGCGAAATAGGGGTACTGTGACTTGGTGAAGCGGTCACGATCGCGTCGTGTCGGTGTCACCGAGACTTGCAGGATCGCGCCGTAGCATGGAAACGCCTCTTCCAGTTCCGAGACGAGGACGGGAGGGACATACTTCTTCACCTTGCCGACGTCGATCTCTGGCGCGTACGGAGTGACGGTGACGACAACCTTGACGTAGCTGATCGTGCATCCCTCGATCGACTGAAACTCGTCAGACGGGTCGTACCGAAACGCTACAAGTGACGATGACCACTTTGGAGGCCGTTCCACGTCGCACGGCAGAGGATCCACCATGTCCGAAGACACACAAATGCGTTTCCACGGTATTTCTGTCGGCAAACTGAGCTTGAACGAACCCATACGCGCGCTCCAATTATGTGGAACTCTGCTGCAATTGTGTGGCCCTCCTCACTTGCTCAGGCGGCGTCACACAACTTGCGCGATCCCACGGCAGAGACAACGCTACATGACATCTTGATAATGACCAGCGCCAACCAACAAAAGTGATACGCAATGTCGTGACGTGTCTCACGCGACAGTGCCTCTTCGCACATCTTTCACATGGCATCAATGCCTGCGATACCCATCCAGTTTGCAATCGGTGTTGGTCGCGTCTTCCTCAGAACCAAGCCGGCGCGCCGATCAGACTGTGACCACGTAACGGAGCTTCACCGCACAGGCATCTCACGATCACGGAAAGCCCGGCACAATCAGCATCGACATTGCCCGCGCCATTCTCGCCCGGGTCCGTCGTTGGGCTCGCCCTCTGTTGTTCCGGATGACTCGGGCCAGACGAGGTTCACTGAGCCGCCCAGTCGCGCATGGCTTCGAGGTTTGGGGGTTCGTGGCCGAGTGCTTCAGTGATGCGGCGGGCGTGATGTTCAAGGTTGCCGGCGATGTGCGAACGATAGGCGTCGAGGTTCCAGAGGCGGACTTCGGGGTCGGAGCCGGCGCTGCCTGTTGCGATGGACATGCCGTCGGGGCTGACGGCGATGGACATCATGAGTTCGGGGTGTTTGGGCAGGGCAGCGATCTGTCGTCGTTCGCGCATGTCCCAGAGCATGACCTCACCGAATCGGTCTCCTGAGAGCAGGACCCGGCCCTCGGGCTCGAAGGCGAGTGCGCACACTGCGGCGGGGTGGGCGCGCAGTGGTTCGTGACGACCGGTGGCGAGGTCGATCAGGACGATGGTGTTGCCGTCGCCCCCGGAGGCGAGGATGGCGCCGTCGGGGCTGAAGCAGACTGCGCGCATGATCTTGCCGTCGGGGATGAAAGTGCTGAGAAGTTCACCCGTGGTGAAGTCCCAGAGGCGCACCGCGCCGTCCGTCCCAGCGGATGCCAGACGCCGCCCATCCGGATGAAACGCGACGGAGGGGACGCGCTCCGCCTGGGCATCGAGTGTGCGCACGCTGCCCGACGACAGATCACGCACGAGGATCATGCCGCCATCACCCGCGGAGGCGAGCGTGTTGGAGTCGGGGCTGAATGCGACTGTGCTGACGCGGCCGGTGTGGTCAGTGAATCGGTGCAGCATCGAGCCGTCCACTGGGTCCCAGATCGCCACGGTGCCGTCGAAACTCGAAGTGGCGAGTGATCGGCCGTCGCAGCTGAAGGCGATGGCGGTCACCATCTCGGTGTGGCCTTTGAGTTCGATCCGTTCGGTGCCATCGACCGGGAGGAGGATGGTGCCGGGCCCACCTTCGACGCCGCCGGCGTAGGCGAGTGTGCGGTTGTCGGGGCTGATCGCGACGGCGTGGCATCCTCGATGGTCGCCTCGGCTGATGCGTTGGTAGGGATCGCTCTCGACCTGCCACACCGTGAGCCGACCATCTTCCAGGCCGGAGAGGATTCTGGTTGGTTCGTTCTCCCGTTGCAGAAGCCGGAACACCCGCGCGTCCTGAGCGACTTGTTGCGTGCGTCCGTCGTCGCCGAGATCGATCAGCCGAATGGTCTTGTCCCAGTCGCGAGTGACCAGTGCTCGCCGGCGCCGAAGTGCCTGAGGGAGATTGGGCGGATCGGGCCCTTGAGGAGATGCAGGCTTTGATCTTGTCGTCACTGACTATGGCGTCCGCGAGCCCGTGACAGACTGGAGCCACTCGAGCATCCGTGTCTGCATGTAATCATCGAACGGGTTGTACCTCTGACGCATCAGCAGTGATTCGGAGATGACCAGGACACCGGTCTCGCCGCGCATGTGGAGGGAGCCGAGGGGGAGCGCCGTGTCTTTGGTCGCCTGGGCGTTGCCGAGAACCGGGTCGTCCTCCGGGATCGGAATCGCGCCGTGCGAGAGTGAGAAAATGTCGTCGGGCCAGTCGAGGCCGAGATCTGTCGTCGTGATCTCCGTGCCGACGCGGCGCTTCTCGATGAGTGCATCCGATGCAGCGTCGCGATTGGTCACCAGTGACAGCGTGTACGGTGCTGTCTCCGACTCCAGCGAAGCGACGTAGTCCGCGGCGTACGTCGGCTTGATCAGGCCCGCGGCGACGCCAAGTCGATTGACGTCGAACAGCACCAGCTCCGACGCGCTCGTCTGCATGCGGTCATAGACACGGTCCACCAGACGGGGCACGACGACGGTGGCATCGACTGCGGACTGGAACGTGAGCACCGGCGGCAGCTCGCCCAGCCGTCCCGCTCGTTCGAGGCCCACCATGAGTGACTCGAGGTTCTGCGTCATGCGCCACGCCTGCACGCTGGCGTTCATGGGCCACGAGGAGTACTTGAACGGGTCGCACTCGAGCGTGACACGTGACCACGCGACCTTCTCGAGGCCCGAGATGCGGCCGATGATGGAGTACGCCTCGGTGATCTGGGCCATCGCGGTGATGCCGATCATGGGCGAGAAGAGCACGACACCGTCGGCAGTCGGGATGTCGTCATCGGTCACTGCCGCCGTGGCGTACTGCATCGCCAGTGCGCCACCGTTGGAGAAGCCGAAGAGGACCATCGGCGCATCGTCGGGTAGTGAGGAGTGCAGCGAGTGTGCTGCGACGCGGACCGCCGCGGCCCAGTCGCGCCAGGAGACCTGCGCCAGCGCTCTGGGGCTGGTGCCGTGGCCGGGCACGCGGAGGAAGTAGACGGTCCACCCCTCGGCGTGCAGCACCTCGCCAACCATGCGCAGTGAGTACGGCGAATCACTCAGGCCATGGATGAGCACGGCGCCGCCGACGGGGTCAGCCGCTTCGAGCTTGAGCGAGCGGTTCCAGTTGCGATCGGAGACTGTGTCGGGATCCGTCAGCGAGCCGCGATGAAAGCGCGAGTATCGGCTCTGCTCGATCGATGCCCACTCGCTGTCGATCAGATCATCGAGCTCGTCGAAGATGACGTCTTCCTGCACGAGGTAGTCGTCGAAGGTGTAGCCGGCTTCGGCATCCTCGGCCTCGAACTCCGACTCGGGCGCCTCGAGGTGCCAGCCCTGGAGATCGGGCAGTGACCTCGCGAACATGGTCCAGCCGTAGACAAAGGCCGCCAAGGCGAGCACCAATGTGAAGGCGGAGTTGATGATCAGGAAGATGATCAATCGCCGAATGGGCCGGCGTCGCTTCTTCTCGGATGCCATGCCGTGTCTCCGTTGGGTTCGGCAGGAGTGTACGACAAGCCGGTCGCGACCTCCTCGATCGCTCATGGGGCACGCATGTCATCGACATCGCCGATCCCCGCCGATAGCAGCGGCGAGACTGCGGCCTCCATACACTGACGCCGTGAGTACGCCACTGTTCGACACCGCGATCGTTCCCGACTTCTCCTCGCCCGAGCGGACCCTGCGCTTCGAGGGGCAGACGCTCTTCTTCCTGGCCTCGTGGCATGAGCACGCTGGAGCGGCGCGATCGTGGCCGGTGCATCTGGCGTGTGTCGGTGAGCCACCCGCCAGCATCCGTGCCCTCGCGGAGAAGGTCGGTGCGAGAATCACCGTGCATGGCGGGCACGAGTCAAAGCTCGGCCGATTGGGGAACAAGCTGTGCGCATGGGACGTCGAGACGGAGACGGATCAGCTTCTGTTCCTCGACTCGGACACGCTGTGCTTCGGCGATCCGAGCGAGATCCTACGGCCATATGTCGGGGCCGCCGCGGGCGCGCCCGCAGGGCTGCCGCGCGTGCTGTGGGAGCAGTGGGAACGCATCGACGCCGCACTCGGTCTGCCGGAACCGAAGCGCCGCATGGTGTGCGCCTTCACCGCGGCGGGGATCCCGCTCAGCGTGAAGGAGCGCTTTGCGGGCAAGGACGAGCAGGGGCGCGCGATGTGGCCGCTGATCAACGGTGGACTGCTCTTCGTGCCGCGAAATACGCCCTTCGACACCCTGTGGGTCGAGCACTGGGATCGCATCGCCGAGATCTTCGATGAGTCGGAGCCGTGCTGGCATGACGTCGTCTTCTGCGACATGACCGCGATGGCGACGGCCCTGCGGCAACTCGAGCATGAAGGGCTCTTCGATTTCAAGGAACTCCCGCCGACGATGAACTGCCGATGGATGCAACTCGTCGGCGGGCAGGTCGGGCTCAAGGACGTCTCGCTGTACCACGCGGTGAACTTCTTCCGGAAGCCCACCGCCGGACCGGATTGGCTCGACGCGGGCATCGCGGCGTACGAGACCAGCATGCGCAAGAACGTCAAGAACTGGTCGCAGGGCGCGCTCTTCAAGAACTTCCGGCCGGACATCGCCGCGGCGATGAATCTGCGGGCAGCGCGGATCCGGCCGCAGATTCTCGCGGAGATCCAACGCCTGGCGGACGTGCATGTCCGCGAAGCCGTCCAGGCGTGACGCACTACTCCTGGGGTGACGCCTCGGCCGGGGAGTACTCAGGATTGGGGCGTGGCATGGCGGCGCGGCGGGCCTCGCGCCATGTGCGCAACGCCGCACGGAGCGCCGCGGCCTTCGCGGGGAACTCCGCTGCCCGATCGATCGACTCCGAGGGATCGGTCATCAGGTTGTACAGCTTCACGTCGCCCGTCTCGAAGAACTCGATGAGCTTCCAGTCACCTTCGCGGATCGCACCGCATGGTGTCACGCTGCCATCATCGGAATACATCGGGAAGTGCCAGTACAGGGCATCTCGCTCCAGTGCTGCGTCAGGATCCCGGAGCAGCGGCACCAGTGATGTGCCTTCGAAGTCCCCCTGCTGCTGCTCAACGATCAGTTCGAGAATGCTCGGCAGGATGTCGATGTGGGACACAGGCACGTCGGAGCGCTGGCCACCGTGCACGATTCTCGGATCGTGCACGATCATCGGCACACGGATGCCACCCTCGAGGAGCGACCCCTTGCCGCCGCGCAGTGGCGCGTTGGACGTAAACGCGTCGGCACCACCATTGTCGCTCGTGAGGATGACGATGGTCGGTCGATCAAGCTCGTCGATCACATCCAGCAGGCGTCCGATGTTGGTGTCGAGGTTCTCGAGCATGGCCGCGTAGGTCGGATCGCTGTGGAGCACACCCGGCTCTCTGGCCTCGTACTTCGCCACAAGCTCGGGCCTCGCTTCGATTGGACCATGCACGGCGAAGGGCGCGAAGTACAGAAAGACGGAGCGCTCTCGCGGCTTCCGCAGCTTCTCGATGGCCTGATCGGTGAGATATGTCGTCAGGTCAGTTCCCCGGCGCACATCCCCGAGACCGGTCAGGCCGAAGGGGCTCGTGTAGCTGCGTGGGTTGCCCGCGTAGATGTCACCGATGGAGCGCCTGAAGCCCTGTGCACGAGGCTGATGGCGCATTCCGGTGCCAACATGCCACTTCCCGACATGCACGGTGAGGTAGCCACGTTCGAACAGTTCCTCGGCGATGGTCGTGAGGTCACTGAGGATGCCCGGCATGTTGTAGGGCGGGATGAGTTTGCGTGTGCTGTCGGGCTTGCGGACCGCGAAGATGCCGGTCCGTGGTGGGGTCGCGCCGGTCAGGAGAGACGCACGGGCCGGCGTGCAGTTGGGAGCCGCGGCGTAGGCGTTGGTGAAGACGACGCCACGTCGGGCCAGTCGATCGAGATGCGGCGTCTGGTGGAAGTCGCTT
>JBCBTA010000155.1:0-7365 GCA_039818905.1 Planctomycetota bacterium | reverse complement strand
GTCGCCTTAGACACCGGCCTGATCGATGATCGAGCCCGTCCCCGTGCCCGACGACCGTTCACGCAGCGTCGGAAGGATGTCACGCACCTCCTGGGCCATCCGCGTGTTGGGAAACTCGGCGATGATCTGCTCACCAACCGCCACGGCGTCGGCCCACTGATGATCCTGCAGCATCAGCTTGAATCGCACGCCGAGGTTCTCACGTGACTTGCTGATCACGCCGCGGGCGACTTCCTGATACTGCTCCGCCTCGGCGGGCGAGAGGTACTGATCGAGCTCTTTGAGCAGTTCCATGGCATCATCGATCCGCTGGCGCTGTGCGGACATCAGGAAGCGACGCTCGAGGTCCTTGCGGTAGCGCCGCCGCGAGTCATCGACGCGCTCGCGCAGGTCGTCCACGCGGTGTGACTCGGGATATAGCCGCTGAATCCGAGCAGCCTCGGCGTAGGCATCCGTCCATTGCAGGGAGCGGATGAGGTCATCGAGATGGGCGAGGGCATCGACGACCTTGCGGTCGAGCGTCTCGGCCCGGGCACGCTCGATGCGGGCCCGGAACTCCTCGGCGTCGGCCCGGTAGCCGAATCGCTCGGCGAGTTCCTTCACGAGCACCATCGCAGCGTCCCAGTCCTCGGCCTGGATGTCCTGCTCAATGGCGCGGCGGAGCAACTCACGCTCCTCACGCCGGTGCAGCACCCGCTTGGCGCCTTCGCTCAGACCCTGCTCACGCGTCATGGTGTTGACCGCTTCGGTGAGCTTGTCCACCTTGCGCTCCAGCGTCTGGCTGCCGGCCAGTGCCGTGGAGCGGTACGCCGCGAGCATGCCCAACGGAGCGATCGCCCCGAGCACGAGCACGATGGCCCAGCCAGAGGCGTTCTCACTGAATCCCGTCAGCGCGATCGCGAGGACCAGCAGCAGCGTGTACCACACGCCGAGCATGATCACGATGGGGTGCGCGCCTGATCCGCCTGATTGTTCATTCTGTGCCATGGCTCACCTCCGATCGGCAATCCCTGCCCCCGGCGAAAGTGACGTCCATCAACTGCCCGGCGTCTCCCCGCCGCAGTTCCGCGTGACCGGTACCAGGCAGAGGAACCGCATTCCTTCCGGACCAGCCCGGAACTGATGCTCCTCGTCGGCGGGGACGTAAACGACATCCCCCTGCCTGAGCTGTTGGAATTCACCCTCGAGCAGCACCTCGCCTCCACCATCGACGATGAAGACCTCGTGCTCATAATCGTGGCTGTGACGGGGCGAATGCCCGCCCGGCTCGACCCGGAAGCTCCGCAGCGCGAAATTCGGGGCCCCGTCCTCCCGGCCAACCACCACCGCCATCTGCACGCCCTGCACACCGGGCATGTCCGCCGGGTGCTCATCGAGTTCGTTGATGTTCCGAATCAGCATGCGCGTCCTCGCCTCGGGGTCCCGGTGCGCCACACCACATCTTACCATGGCTTCCATGTCAGCCACAGAGACACTTGTCGAAGGGTTCGCACTTGGACCCTATGCCACGAACTGCTACATCGTGCGCCTCCCCGGTGCCAGTGAATGCTGGATCATCGACGCCGGATTCACGCCGGCGCCGCTGGTCGAGGCGGTGCAGGCCCACGGGCTCACCCCGACGCGGATCATCCTCACCCACGCGCATGTGGATCACATCGCCGGGCTCAGCGAGGTTCGGGCGACCTTCCCCGGCGTTCCCGTCGCGATCCACGCCCAGGAGCAGGAGTGGCTGAACGATCCGGTGCGCAACCTGTCGGCCGCCTTCGGCCAGCCCATCACCTCGGCTCCGGCAGAGGAGTTGCTCGAGGGTGGCGAGACGCTCGATCTCAACGGTGTGCCCTTCCACGTGCTGCACACACCCGGGCATTCCCCGGGTGGCATCACGCTGCATCAGCCCGACGCCGCCATCGCGATCGTCGGTGATACGCTCTTCGCCGAATCCGTCGGACGGACGGATTTCCCGACGTCCGATCCCCAACAACTCGTGACGTCGATTCGCAAATCGCTGTACACCCTGCCGGACGACACCGCCGTCCTGCCGGGGCATGGTCCGGCCACGACGATCGGTCACGAGAAGCGGTGCAACCCGTTCGTCCAGTCAGACTAAAGAACGGGAGGGGACATGATGCGAAACGCCCTGTGCATGCTGGTGGTGGTCACGCTCGCACTCACTGCGACGGCGCGGGCCCAGTTCTTCGCCGGGTCCTTTGGCGGCGGGGATATCGAGCCACCCGTCTCCAGCTCCGATATCGGCAGGATGGCGACCATCCTCAACCTCAGCGCAACGCAGCGCGAGGCCGTGGAGGACTTCCAACAGGCGCTGCTGGCCCAATACAACCGGGCCCGCGAGCGCATGCAGAAGATCGAGGACGGCCTGGAGCAGGAGATCGAGCGCGATCGCGACTTCAACGTGCTCAACGAGTTCTTCGATGTCACCGAGTCATTCGAGCGCTACATCGATCGCCTCCACGACGCCTTCAACGATGACGTTCAGCTTCTGCTGACCGACGACCAGATGATGCAGTGGCCCGCCTACGAACGCTACCTGCGCCGGGCCCGAGCGTTTGAAGACAACTCGGAACTGCTCGCTGGCCAGCACGTCGATCTCATCGAGCTGGTCCGTGATCTGGAGCTTTCCGAGGAGGTCCGCACCGATGTCGATGGCGCGCTGCTTCGCTACGAGCTTGATCTGGACCGCTTGCTGGCCGACCACGAGGAGCAGCGCAAGGAGCAGGAGCGCGAAATGCGCGACAAGTTCACACAGATGGACAACTTCTTCGCCATGATGCCCTACTTCCAGGAGCAGGTGAACATTGCGCGCAAGCGCGAGCTCAAGATGCGGGCACTCACCGAGAGCTTCGCTTCGCGCATCCGGGCGTCGCTCCCGGAAGGCCAGTCGGACGAGTTCGAGCAGGACTTCAACGTCCGTGCGTGGCCCGAGGTGTACAAGGAGAACTACGTCACGAGTTCCTTCGACACCGTGCTCGACTTCGAGGACCTCACCAGCGATCAGCGTGGCAGCATCATGGAGATCCGCCAGCGCTACGAGCAGCGCCTCGCCGAGGCCAACCGCGCGTGGGTCAAAGCACTGCGCGAGAGCGACGAGCAGCTCAAGGGAATCTTCGACTTCTTCGGTGGTAAGGACGCGGCCCTGGACAAGGCGCAGAAGAGCCGCGACGCCATTGACAAGCAGACCTTCGAGGAGCTTCGAGGCCTCCTCACCGACACGCAGGCTGCGCGGCTGCCCGGCCAGGAGGATGACATCGACTGGCGTGCCATGGGCAACTTCGACGGCTGGTAATCCCGCCTATCGTCTGCCCATGCCTGACGCAGATCGATTCACCAGACTCCCGCGCGCACTGGAAGAGCGCACCATCATCCGGCGCCTCGCATCGGATGTGACGCCCTTCGACGATGGCGGCATTCCTGCCCTGCTCGCCCACCCCGATGAAGGCTGGCATCAGCCCGGAGCAGCGCCGACACCGAGGCCTGTTGTCCTGTGGCTGCACGGACGCACCGTCAGCAAGGAACTCGACCCCGGACGCTACTTGCGCTGGCAGCGGGCCGGCATCGCCACCTGTGCCATCGACCTCCCGGGGCACGGCGACAGGCTGGAGGAGTCCCTCCAGGGGCCGGGCACGACGCTGCAGATCGTTCGACAGTGCGCCCAGGAGATCGACCTCGTCCTCGACGCGCTGCGCAACTTCAACGGCGCGTTCGACCTCGAACGAGTCGCGATCGGCGGCATGTCCGCCGGAGGCATGGTCGTGCTCCACCGCCTGTGCTCCGATCACCCCTTCGTGTGTGCATCGGTCGAGGGTACCGGGGGCGACTTCCGCGCAGTGCTGGGCGAGCGGTACGACGACACCGCCGCGGCGATCGATCCGTCACTGCACCTCGACGGCTGGAGAACCATCCCCTTGCAGGCACTGCATTCGGAGGCGGACGAGTGGATGCCCTTCGAGGGCATTCGCGCCTTCGTCGATCGGGTGCGGCAGCTTCATGCATCGCGCAGCGACGACGACAGCATCGTCGAACTGCACTCGTGGCCCGAGACGGGTGCTCCCGCCGAGCACATCGGGTTCGGACGATTCAGCAACGACGCGAAGAACCTGCAGCGCGACTTCTATCAGCGGTGGCTGTCACCCTGAGTCCTTCGGGCGGCGGGCAGCCGCGGCGGCTTCCTCGCCGCGGCGCATGATCGCCAGCGCCTTCCAGGCGCGCAGATCGGTCAGGAGCGTCTCGCAGTCGCGATACCGAGCCTCGGGCGCCTTGGCCATCATCTTCTCGATGACCTCGCTGACGCCCTCCTGCAGATCGTCCACGCGTGACACGGCGGGTTCCGGCGTCGCGCTCAGATGCTGCTTGAACACCTCGTCCATGCTGCGTCCCTCGAAAGGCGGACGGCCGACGACCATGTGATAGAAGGTCGCGCCGAGCGAGTAGATGTCGCTCTCGGGGCCGATGTGCATGTCGCCACGAATCTGCTCCGGACTGATGTAGTACGGCGTGCCGAGCGTTCGCCCCTTTTCGGCCTGCGCACGCGCCTCATCGCTGATGAGCCGCGCCAGGCCAAGGTCGGCGAGCTTCGGAATCCCGCCGCTGGTGATCATGATGTTCTTCGGCTTCACGTCGCGATGAACGAGGTCCTTCTGATGCGCGTGCTGCAGCGCGTCGGCGATCGCGATCACG
Source organism: Planctomycetota bacterium (assembly GCA_039818905.1). GTDB lineage: Bacteria > Planctomycetota > Phycisphaerae > Phycisphaerales > UBA1924 > JBCBTA01. Next base: position 2,673 of record JBCBTA010000155.1, on the reverse strand, counting down.
AGGTCCAGCGCCTCTTCCTCGGCGTACGCCTGCTCGCGCAGCACCTCGTAGACCGTCTTGCCCTCGACGAACTCCATCACGAAGTAGTGACAGTCGCCTGCCTTGCCGACGTCGAAGGCTTGCACGATGTTCGGATGGTTGAGGGCCGCGGCGGAGCGGCCCTCGGCGTAGAAGGACTCGACCGCCCTGTTGCTCTCGGCCAGGCGTCGCGGCAGGACCTTGATGGCCACGACACGATCGAGCGCCACATGCGTCGCACGCAGCACGAGGCCGGATGATCCCTTGCCGATGGTCTCGTGGATCCGGTAGCCCGGAATGCGCTGCTTGCTGCGCTCCGCCTCCAACTCCGCGGCGAGCCGATCGATCTGCCGCCGCGTGACCATGCCTTCCTTGATCAGGAGATCGCACACGGTGTCGCCGCCGCCGAACGACTGACGCGTCAGCATGCGGCAGGTATCGACCTCCTCATCCGTGGCGAAGCCGCGCTCCACGATGGCGCCGAGCAGCGGTCCTTCGTCGATGTGGGTCGTTCCACCGACCTCGTCATCGTCGGGCATCGGCAGCACGGTGTCGTCATGATCGATGGGCATGGAGTCACTCCGCTGCTGCGCACGCTACGCGACGGTGGGCGGGGTGGTCAATCGGAGAGCTGGGCGAGCACGCGCCCACGGAGACGGGCGACCGCGGGAAGAAGACGCAGCGCGAAGAACACACTCGCGATGATCATGCCGAGGATCGCGAGACGGACGATGTTCTGCAGCACGGATCCCTGCATGATGAGCGACAGCAGGAGCTCGCTCACGACCAGCAAACCGGCGGCGGAGCCAGCCGACGCTGCCACCATGAGCATGCAGAAACTCACCCGCCCCGCTTCATGCGCCGCCGGAATCCTCGGACCGAGGGCGCGAAAGACACCGATCGTGGCGTACCACCACAGGCCCGCCATGCTGGCTGTCAGCAGTAGAACGACATCGATGACGAACGCCACCCGCGTATCGGGACTGAAGAGAGTCAGTACCAGCACCATGGTGCCGATGATCCCGGCAGCCGTCAGTACACCGGGAATCGACAGCACGCCTCGAAGCCGATGCGTCGCCCCAAGCGCGAACCCGACACTCAGCAGCGAGCCGGCACCCGCAACGATGAAGATCACGGGGAAGAAGGTCCTCCACGCCACCGCGTTGGAAAACACCATGATGAACCGTGTCACCAGCAGCAGCACGACGACCGCGAAGACCGTCACCGCCGCCGTCGCCACACTCCATTGGAACAACACGAACCCTCGCGCAAGACGCCGGACAGCATCCGGCGTCACGTCCCGCAGCAATTCCGCGCCGACCGACATCGACACCGGCGTACCGCACTCGGAACATGACAGTGCACGCGTCAGCCCGCCGACGTCATAGCCGCAGCGCACACATGTCGCGCCTGCCGGAACGATCGTGATGTCATCGAGTGGAGGCTCGGACACGGGAGGAGTCCTTCCGTCACTCCCTTCGGGTACGCTCTCGGCTCGGATCCATCTTCTGAACTGCTCGTGCGACGACTCAACCCATTTCGAGGTCTGCCCAACCCACGCGAAGTCTGGGCCTGGGGCATGTTCGACCTCGCCAATCAGTCCTTCACGCTCATTATCAACACGCTGCTCTTCGGCGTCTTTCTCGCGACCGTCGCGCTGAACGAGTCCGACGCCGATCCCGACGCGTCCAAGTACGGCGACCTCGTCTGGTCGCTCTTCGGCTCCGTGTCTCTCGGGATCGTGGTGCTGCTCTCACCCGTGCTGGGCGCGATGGCCGATGCCCGGGCCGCCAAAAAGACCTTCCTCATTGGCACCGGCGTCTCCTGCGCCATCCTGACGTGCGGGCTCGCGCTCACGCCTTCCGGTGCGAACATCGGCATCCCCGCCGCCGTCGCCATTGCCGCGCTGCTCTACATCCCCGCCAACGTCGCCTTCAACGTCGGCGAGAACTTCCTGGCATCCTTCCTGCCGGAGATCGCCACCCGCGACACCGTGGGGCGCATCAGCGCCATCGGATGGACCATGGGCTATGTCGGCGCACTACTGCTGTTGGTGCTGCTCGCGGTCATCTCCGCCATCCTGGGGATCAACGAGCCCGGTGAGTATCGCCCACTGCTTCTGTTCGCCGGCCTGTGGTTCGGCGCCATGCTCATCCCCACCATGCTCTTTCTGCCCGAGCGGGCCACCGCCGATCCTGCCTGCCGCGAGGTCAACCCCATCACGCATGCCTTCGGGCGCATCGCGATGTCATGGCGCGAGGCGACACACTTCCGTGACCTGCTGCGCCTGCTGATCGCGTTCCTGATCTACGGCATGGGCGTGCAGGTCATCGTCTTCTTCGGCGGCAAGATCGCCAAGGACGACTTCGGTCTCGAGACCACCGGCATGGCGATGTTCCTGATCACCACCACGCTCGCTGCGGCCGCCGCGGCCGTGCTGCTCGGGCGGACGCAGGATCGCATCGGCCACGCGCGGGCCATCTTCCTGATGCTCGGCGTCTGGCTCGCAACGGCGCTCGGGCTCGCAACACTCGTCTTCCTGCGCTCGCAGGCGGACGATCCATCGACCTTCCCGACCTGGCCACTGTGGATCGTCGCGATGGGCGTGGGCGCGGGTCTCGGTGGCGTCGAATTCGGCGGCCCGGTACGCCGGCG
>JBCBTA010000154.1:0-7413 GCA_039818905.1 Planctomycetota bacterium | reverse complement strand
GCCTTGCGGGTCTTGCGGCTGTGCAGATCCGCCACGAAATCGCCAAGGCCGACCTTGTTCAGGCGCTGCATGAACGCCGCGCGCCGCTGGAGATGAGCGTCTATGAGGCTGTCTCGCGCTGCGCGGCGCTGTGGCAGGCGCCGGAGTTGCCGATCGAGATTCCCGACTACGAGAGCTGGACGCCGGATCGACTGGACAATGCGCAGCAACTCGTCGGGAGCTACGCTCGCGCATGGGAACGCGTCGGCGACCAGCGAACGCACCCGTGGCGAGGGTTGGACCTGCGTGACCTGCCACTGCGCCTCCGACAGCAGATCGAGCAGATGCTGCCGGAGCTTCTCGACGCCATCGGCCGTGCCCGTGACCGCATCAATGGCATTGCCTCCCAACTTGGCGCTGCGTCACCGACGTGTCTCTCCGATGCCGATGAGGTACGCGACGCCGTGCGCACGTGTCTCGCGTTCGACGCCACCGGCCGATCGGCGATGGCTTCGGCGACATGGGACGACGTTCCCGCGGAGGCAGCGGCCTTGCTGCGGGCTGGAGCGGAACTCGCAGAGATCAGGTCGGACCTGGAGCAGCGATGGCAGCGCGAGGCCGAGGACATCGATCTCGTGCCCGTCGCACAGCGCCTGCGCGCGGGTGGAAGGAGTCCGCTGCGTTTCCTCAAACCATCGTGGTGGTCTGATCGCTCGCTCCTGCGTCGTCTTCGTGTGGATCGCAGGTCATTGGCCAACCAGGATGGCCTGCTGCAAGACCTCGAACAGATCACCCAGGCCCGTCGCCTGCGTGGCCAGATCATCGAGGCAGGCATCCGCGGCAGCGCCCTCTTCGGCGAGCTCTGGCGTGAGGACGACTCGGATTGGGACGCGTGCGAAGCCATGGCCCGTGATGTGGTCTACGTTCGCGGCGTGTTCCGTCGCATCGGGGCAGTGGCGGAGCAGGTCGCGGCCCTGCTGATTGAGCCGACGCGCAGCGCGCTTCAGGCTGATCTGGAGGCGATGACTGCCACGCTCGATGACGTTCGAACTCGGTGGCGCGCGTTCTCCGACGTCGTCACAACGGACGAAGAGGCCTTCTTCGACGGCGAGACACTCTCGACGACACCGCTGGACCAGGTGCGATCGCGACTCGACGCGTGTCTGGCACGCCGTGATGCACTGGAAGACTGGGCAGCTCTGGTGCGCGCGCGTCATGCCTGTCACGCGGCACAACTCGGCGCCGTCACCGCGAGTACCGACGCCTCTCTCGCACCGACCCTGATCGATGCGTTCTCACGCCAGTTCTTCCGGCTGTGGACAGATCACATTCTCCGCAGCGCTTCGGGCTTGCAGGACTTTCGCGGCGAGGATCGTGAAGCGCTCATTGATGCGTTCCGCGCATCCGACAGCAACTGGATTCGACGGAGCACGGAGCGAGCTGCTGCATCTCTCGGAGCGCAGCGACCTCAGGCTCGACCGACCTTCTCGGACAGCTCAGGTCTCTCCGTATTGCTGGCAGAAGCGGGCAAGAAGCGTCGGCACATGCCCATTCGCCGTCTGCTGACATCCACGGCGGGTGCCGTCGTGCAGAAGCTCCGACCATGCTTCATGATGAGTCCGCTGTCGGTCGCACAGTTCCTTGATCCGAAGGGATTGCACTTCGATGTCGTCATCTTTGACGAGGCGAGCCAGGTCCTGCCGGAAGATGCCCTCGGCGCGATTGCACGTGCATCACAGGTGATCCTCGTCGGCGATGAGAACCAACTGCCGCCCACGAACTTCTTCCGGTCGATTGGTGCGGAATCCGACGATGTCGATCATGACGCGGACATCGCCGGGATCGACACGACTGATCTCGAGAGCATCCTGTCGCTCGGAAAGGCGGCGTACCCAAGCAGCCACGTGAGCCTGCGATGGCACTACCGCAGCCGGCATGAGTCGCTGATTGCCTTCTCGAACGACGAGTTCTACGACGGACGCCTGCGCATCTTCCCGAGCAGCATGACGGACCGGCAGGCATTCGGACTGACGATGCGACACGTCTCCGGCGGGGTCTACATGCGCGGTGCCGAGCGCAACAACCCGGTGGAAGCGCGCACGGTCGCTGAAGCGGTGATGGAGCACGCACGACAGTCGCCGCAGCGGAGCCTTGGTATCGGTGCATTCAGTCAGTCGCAGCAGCAGGCGATTGAAGATGAGATCGAGTTGTTGCGCATGGAGTGCGACGACACCGCGATCGAGCAGTTCTTTCATCCTGATCGGGACGAGCCGTTCTTCGTCAAGAACCTCGAGACGATCCAGGGCGACGAGCGCGACGTCATCCTGCTCTCCGTGGGATACGCACGAGACCCCGAGGGGAATCTCACGCAGCACTTCGGGCCGATCAACAAGGAGGGTGGCTGGCGACGTCTGAATGTGCTCGTCACACGCGCGCGGGAACGGTGCGTGCTCTTCTCGTCCATCCGATCGGAAGAGATCACCGCACGCCCCGGCATGCCGCGTGGGGTGGAGGCGCTCAAGGCGTATCTCCACTTCGCCCAGCACGGCATCGCATCGGAGGACGCTGCAGCAGCAACAACGCGGCCCGCACCCATCGAGCAGAGCATCCGGATGGCTCTGGAGGCACACGGACACACCGTGCACGCGCATGTCGGGTGCACCGGCTTTGCGGTGGACCTTGCCGTGGTGGATCCGAAGCGGCCGGATCGCTACGCCGTCGGCATCGAGTTCGACGGCGCCGTGTATCACGGTGCCGCGACAGCCCGCGATCGTGATCGCATTCGCCAAGCCGTGCTGGAGAGTCGAGGCTGGACGCTGCTGCGTGTGTGGGCCGCCGACTGGTTCCGGCAGCCCGAGGCGACGATCAGGCGGCTTGTGGCAGATGTCGAGCTGGCGATGCAGAGCAGACCCGAGCCTCCAGCAGTGCCGACGCCCGCCGCGACATTGGAGGCTGCGACCGACGATGCGGCTGAGCTGGACGACGACGATGCGGAGCAGGACCGGCAGCAGGAATCGGGCCCACCGATTCCTGGCATGTCGAGCTACGTCCGGTTCACGAGCAACCCGCTTGGCGATCGCTCCAGCCTCCTGCGCCAACCCCCGACCGCAGTTGCGCAGCTCATGGCCCAGATGGTGGAGATTGAGAGCCCCATGCATGTCGAGGAGCTTCTCGGCTCGGTTGCGCGATTGCATGACACGCGCGTCGTTGGGGATGCCGAGGATCTGCTGCACGAGTCCATCGATGCCGGCCAGCGCGCGGGCCTCTTCACGCTGCGAGACATGTTCCTGTGGAAGCCGGACGGCGAACCGCCGATGCCCCGGTGGCGCGGCAACGACGATGCCGTGCGCCGCGCGGAGCACATTTCGCCCGAGGAGGTTGCACAGACGAGCGTGCTGGTCGTGCGCAACGAGTACGGCGTGCCGCTGGACGATCTCGCCGCCGCGACGATTCGCGCCATGGGATTCCAGCGCCTCGGACCACAGCTTGCGCGCCTTGGCGATGCAGGCGTCCAGCTGGCAGTCGAGCGCGGCCTGATTCAGTCAGGACCGAACGGTGCGATGGTGGCTGTGCAGAGCGGCTAGAACGTCTCAACCACGGCGACGACGAACCACACAGACACCGACGGCGATCATCGCAAGCACACTTCCACCCGGGTTCGGAATTGGAATGCTGCGAATGGTGACGTCATCGATACCGACACCGTCGCCGGAGCCTGTCCAGCGGAAGCGAACGGTCGAGAACGTTTCGCCAGGCGCAGCGGTGTAGGTGAAGGTGTTGCTGACGTTCGGGTTGTCGTCGGCAAGGAGGAAGACATCGAAGTCATCGAAGAAGATCTCGATGTCCGACCACTCCAGATCGGAGTAGCGAAACGAGAAAGCGGTGAGCTCCGCATCACCGAAGTCGAACGTGGTCTCACCGCCGAGCAGCTTCCAGAACATCGTCCCGTTCGCGGGGACGGCGCCATAGCCATCGGTGTTGGCAATAATGCGGTTGACCGAGGCGGATGTCGTGATCTGTGCGGTGATGTCGCCAAATCCCAATGACGAGATCGCGTCACCGGCGAGATACGACTCGAAGTCTACGGCGCTGGTGAAGCCATCGTCCGCCAACGGATTGGTGGAGATGAACCCAGCTGATGCCGCTGACGCGGCATACAACGCTGATACAACGATCACGATCGATTCGGTTCTCATGTGTGTCTCTCCCTGGAACGACTGCTCCACTTCCCGCAAGAAGAACACTCAAAAGCGGATGGCGCGCAGTCAAGCTCCCTGACACAGGGCGAGCGCCCGACGGACCGGCTGTACCGACTGCGCTCGCTGCGCTGCTTGCGTGATACCGGACCAAGACCGAGCGTCGCCGCGGCGGTGGTGCTCCGACTGTGCGAAAACGCCTCGGCATCACTCCCGAAGAACGCCGGAACCTTCGGTGAACGAGGCCGTCGATCTCTGGTGCAACCGGCCGCACAGCCGGGTCGCAGCGATTCGAATCTGAACACAGCGAAAGGTCGTCCGATGATGAAACGGATTGGTCTCGGTTGTCTCTTTCTGATCACCCTGCAGGTCTTCGGTTCGCTGGTGCTCTTCGAATATGTGTGGCGCGAGTTCTCGAAGGATGTTCATCTCGCCGCACGTGTCTGGTACGGGTGGACCGTGCTGCAGATCATCCTCGTGAGCGCATGGGGTGTGCAGGTGGTTCGGCTGCTGTTGTCATGGCACCGCAAGACCGAGCAGAAGGCATCGGACTACGCATGCCATGAAGATCTCCCGGATGCAGCGCACGAAAAACCCCGCTCCGATGATTCGGTGCGGGGCTGATGGCAAAGGCCGAGGCGGGATTCGAACCCGCGAATGACGGATTTGCAATCCGTTCCCTTAGTCCACTTGGGTACTCGGCCAGTCGAGTGAGGCATTATGAATCGCCCACCTGACGGTGTCCAACGCCTTGAGGCACCTCCCGGGGCGATTCCAGCCGATCATGGACCGGGAAGGTCCGATTCGGCCTCCAGGTCGCCTCCGGCTACCATTCGCCGTGACGCCGGATCGATCGTGCGGCGGCTGCATCACGCCAGGGAGGGTGTGCGATGAACGTCAGAATCAGCTGGATCCTGCTGCTCACCATCGTGGGAACCACGCATGCACAGGAGCAGCGCGATCCCCAGATGGACGACGCGGTGCGGCGGCTGGAGGAACCGGCGACAGCGAGCCCGGTCTACCTGCCCGACGGCTCCCGCGAGAATCCCATCGAAGACGACGGCGCCCCCCCGACTCCCACGCTGGTCCGGGAGGGCGCGTTCCTGCTGGACCGCCGCGGCATCCTGGTGCCTGTCTCCGGTGATCGCTGGGCCTTCGTCTTCGACAAGGATGCCGAGGGCAACTCCGAAGCCCCCATGCTTCTCCAGCCATGCCTCCGTCTGTCTGAGATGATCCGGCTAACTCGGGAGCGAGGTGGGACGCCGACGTTCATCGTGTCCGGGCGCGTGTACGTCTACGCCGAGCGGAATCACCTGCTGCCGCAGCGATTCTCGACCCTCGCCACAACCGACGACACCGCCGAGGCAACGGAGCAGGCGGTGCTCGACGCCAACGAAGCGCTGCGCGATCCCGCGGACACATCCGACCCGAGCGTGGAGGAACTGCTGGCCAGACTGCAGTCGGTCTCTGCCCAGCGCCAGGATCTGCTGGCGAGCGGTGCGGGCGGTGGCGTGGCGACCGAGGAGGGGCGCGTGGTCGTGTCGCGCCGGGGTCGTTTGTCGCCCGGCGAGCGCGGCTTGTGGGTTCTGCTCCCGGACAACGGCCCGGAAGAGGGGGAGGGCGATGCATCGGAGCCACTGGTGCTGATGCCATGCCAGACGGCCCAGGCGATGGGCGAACTGGCCCGTCGTCACGGCGATCGCATCTCATTCATCGTCTCGGGTGCCCTGTTCTCCTTCGAGGGTCGCAGCTTGCTGCTGCCCTCGATGTTCCAGATCGAGCGGGATCGTGCCGGTGAGATCATCCCGGCTCAGTAGCTCGCCCCAATCATCACCTGCCTGATTCTCGGACGCATCCGCTGCGGTATGGCCGCGACGGACGGTGCCGTGCGCACAGACTGACCTCATTCTGGACCTTCCCCGGGCGATCGCGCGGATCAGTGAAGTCGGGCAAGCGCGTCGCCGATGCTCGTCTCGCACCGGAGTGGGGAAAGCCCTCCAGTGCAGCCGCGCATCACATGGAGGCGATGCGCTGAGTCTTCTTCCGGCAAGGGTGAGACATGAGCGGCACAGCCCCGATGAACGGATCGAGCGACACCGATCGGTGGGCCGACAAGAAGGTCTTCACGACCGGTGAAGCGGCGGAGATCTGCAAGGTCAGCCAGCAGACGATCATTCGCTGCTTTGACAGCGGTCGGCTCAACGGCTTCCGCGTCCCCGGCTCTCGCTTCCGGCGCATTCCACGGGATGAGCTCGTCCGCTTCATGCGTGAGAACGAGATCCCAACGGATCAGCTCGAATCGGGTCCCAAGCGAATCCTCGTCGTCGATGACGACCCGCAGATCGTCGAGCTCTTCCGAGATGCCCTGCAGCGCGAAGGCTCATACGAAGTCGCGACCGCAACCACCGGCTACGACGCAGGCATGCTGACCGAGTCGTTCAAGCCGCACCTGATCGTGCTGGACTACATGCTCCCGGACATCAACGGCAACATCGTGTGCCAGCGGGTCCGTCAGCACGCCGACATGAAGCATACGCGCATCGTGATCATCTCCGGTGTGGTCGAGCAGAGTGAGGTCGATCGCCTGATGCACGCTGGTGCCGACGACTTCATCAAGAAGCCGTTCAACATCGAGCAGCTCCTCGGACGAATCGCAGAACTGATCGAAGCCTGACATCGATGTCCGGCCTGCACCGGGTACGGAACCGATGCCGACGCCACCGCAGCCATCTCGCCAGCCACACGTCGAACTGATCCTGCAGCACATCGATGCGCTGCCGACACTCTCTCCCATCGCCACGCGCGTGCTGGAGATGACCGGCTCTGCCGAGACCGAGTTGCACGAGCTTGTCGCTCTCGTCGAATCAGACCCGACGCTTTCCGCCAAGCTGCTGGCCATGTGTCGCCGTTCCGACCGCGGTGCCGGACGCGTCACCACCGTCGAGCGCGCCGTCGTCATGCTCGGCTTCGAGGCCGTGCGGGCTGCGCTGCTGAGCGTCGAGGTCTTTGAGCTTCTTGATGATCCCGCCGACACGACCGATCGCGGCGGCGCACCGCCCTTCGAACGACGTGACCTGTGGCTGTACGCCGTCGGTGTCGGCTGCGCGGCGGAACTGATCGCCGAGCGGCACCAGACGACCGCCGAGCGAGCCCGCCCCGACGAGGCCTTCGTCTGCGGCTTGCTGCACGATCTCGGTCGCATCGCGCTGGATCGCATTGTCCCGAAGACGTTCGCGCG
>JBCBTA010000153.1:0-7413 GCA_039818905.1 Planctomycetota bacterium | reverse complement strand
GTCGAAAGCTGAGCTGACGACTGCATTGATCGAGAAGGTCCCGCGGTCGATCCTGCTCGCCGAGTTGATCAATCGCATGCCGAAGCGCGTCGTCCTTCTCGAATTCGAGATGGAGAGCACGCGCATCAAGCCTGCGACGGTGAAGCGCTCTGTGAAGAAGTCCCGAAGCCTCGCCAAGAAGAAGGGTTCGGACACGAAGGACCCTGTGACGACCAAGATCGAGGCGCCGCGCTTCTCGACCGAGCTGATCATTCTCGGCGTCGCGCCATCGCACCAGGATGTCTCGCGCTATCTTGGCGCCCTGAAGGACTGCCAGCTGCTGAACAGCGTCGAAGTGAAGTTCAGTGAGCGGACGTTCATTAAGGACACGGAGATGATCAAGTTCCGCATCGAGGCGGACCTTCGTCGGGATGCCGATGCCCGCGCCATCGTGCCGCTGGAGAATCCGCGCCTCGTCAGCCTCGACGAGGCGGTCGCACCTGATCCGGAAGAGCTGCTCAATGGCAGTGAGACGGTGAACGTGCCGGCGTGGGAGGAGGATCGCTGATGCGACTGGGAATCCGAGAGTTCATCTTCATGTTCGTGCTGCTGGCGATGCCCGTGTCGTCATGGTGGTTTGTCTTCCGACCGCAGAACGAGGAGATTCAGGCCGCGAAGAAGGAGATTCAGCACAAGGAGCTGATGCTGGAGCGCCTGGCCGCCGCGACTGCGCAAACGGAGGATCTGGCTCGAGCCAACGAGGAGATCAGCGAGGCGATCGGCCTCGTCGAATCGCGGCTTCCGGACGACAAGGAAGTCGAGGTCATCCTCGAACAGGTTGCCGACCTGGCTCGCAAGAGTCAGTTGACGCTGCCAAAGGTGAAGACCGGCAAGCCAGTGACCGCTGCAAAGTACATGGAGCAGCCACTGGAGATGACCATCGTCGGCGACTTCGACGACTTCTACCGCTTCATGTTGAAGCTCGAAAAGCTGGACCGCATCACACGCATGCTCGACCTGACACTGGAGCGTGTTGACAAGCGCGACGGTGTCATGCGGGCCGAGTTCACCTTGAGCATCTACTTCGAGCCGCGGAGGTCAGCCTGATGGCGCATGACGACTATCAGAACGACGGAATGGACCTTCTCGACAGTGATGTGCAGAACGCAAGCGCATCCGAACCGGCTCCAACCATGCCGCTCATGTCCACCATGGGCGAGGAGTTGCCCGAGGAGTCCGAGGCCAGCGGTGCCGCGGCCACGCTGAACCGCATGAGCAGCTTTGTGCTGCTGATCGTTGTGATCGGTGTCGCGGGCAGCGTGCTCTTTGGTATGCGCAAGCTCGGACTTGGCGGCAAACTTGAACTCATCGACATCAAGATCGACTACCCGCTCGAGGTGGACAAGCAGGCCACGTCCCAGGATCACCAGGAGATCCTCAGTCAGCTGCGTTCCAGTGTTGACGTGAAGCAGGTGCCACCGGACCTCGTGCAGATGAACCCCTTCGAGTGGAAGGGCGCGAGCAAGCTGGTTGATCGCGGCGACGACGTTGACCTTGCTGCCCAGGAAGCTGCGCGACTCCGACGCGAGCGCGAGGAGAACATGCGCCTGGTCGATACCGCCTTCCGCCGGCTCCGCCTCAACAGCGTCAAGGGCGGGCGAGTACCGGTCGCGAACATCTCGGGGCGCCTGGTGCGCATCGGTGATCGCATCGAGGAGCATTTCGTCATCGAGCGCATCGAGGGACGCCAGATTGAGCTGCGCTCTGATGACGGTCGCCTGCATGTGCTTGAACTGAAGTAGGACCAGGGGGCGACGCGTGCGCAAGATCGATCTCGACAGCATTCTCGAGGATCTGACCTCGGACGATGGATCGCAGGAGGAGGCCGCGCCTTCTTCCGATGCGTCGGGCTCTGATGCGCCGCAGCAGCCGGACGACGAGCAGCAACGCCGCTCCGATGATGACGGTGAATCAGGTGAGGAGCGTCGGCTGCCGCCTATGTCTCGCCGTTCGCCCGGCTCCGGGGGTGACTCCGGCCAGCCCGCGGCACAGTCGATCGCGACCATCGCGATGGCCGCCCGTCGCGCAGTCGTGGATCTCGGTGATGAGCCTGAGGAGGGCTCGGTCGATGTTGATCCAGGTGCCGAGGGCACCGACGACTCGTTCTACGACGTCTACGACCCGGCGAACGATGAGGACTCTGACTCCGGCCAGGGCCTGCGGGACCTGCTGCTGGCGCGGGGTGTTGCGGATCGAAAGCAGCTCGTCGCCGCCGAGACGATCGTCAAGCAGTCGCCGCACACGACCATCAGCAGCGTTCTGCTGGAGCAGGGCGTCGAAGAGATTCCGCTGATGGAGGCAGTCGCGGCCGCCTCGCGCCTTCCGTTCGAGCGTGTGGAGATCGGCGACGATCCCTTCGCCATGTTCGACGGCACTATGGTGCAGCGTCTCGGCGTTGACTTCTGCAAGAAGTCCGAGGTGCTCCCGCTGCGCGTGGAGGGACGGCGCGTGGTGCTCGGAACCTCGCGCCCCGAGGATGTCTTCACGCTCGATGACACCCGGCTCCGTCTCAAGGCGCAATCGATCAAGGTCGTCGTGGTTCCCGGCTCGGACATTCGCGCCGCGCTGGACCTGCTGGACGACGGTTCTTCGGACGACGTGGACGTTGACTCGCTGCTCGGCGACATCGAAGAGGATGACGTCCAGCTCGAGAAGGCCTCACAGGACGAGGTGGATCTCGAACGCGAGGCGGCCGAGTCGCCCGTCATCCGTTACGTGAACTACATCATCCAGACCGCTGTCAAGGAAGGCGCGTCGGACATCCACATCGAGCCTGGCGAGCGCACCCTGAAGGTGCGCTTCCGCATCGATGGCCTGCTCTTTGAGATGATGCAGCCTCCCGGCAAGATGGCCGCGGCGATCACCTCACGACTCAAGATCATGGCCAACCTGGACATCTCGGAGCGCCGCCTGCCGCAGGATGGACGTATCCGATGCACGGTCCAGGGGCGCAAGCTTGACCTGCGTATGAGCACCATTCCATCGGCGGTGGGCGAGAAGACGGTGCTGCGTATCCTCGACACCAAGTCGATCAACGTTGAACTCGACGATCTCGGATTCGACGAGAACACCCTGACAGTCTGGTCCAACCAGATCAACCAGCCGCACGGCATCGTGCTCGTCACGGGCCCGACGGGTTCGGGTAAGACGACCACGCTGTATGCGTCGCTGCGGAAGATGGACAAGAAGTCGCGCAACATCTCGACGGTCGAGGATCCCGTCGAGTACCACCTCGAAGGCATCACGCAGACGCAGATGCACGAGAAGATCGGCATGACCTTCGCCAAGGCGCTGAAGGCACTGTTGCGTCAGGACCCCGACATCATCATGGTCGGTGAGATTCGCGACCTCGAAACGGCGCACACCGCCGTGCAGGCTGCGCTCACGGGCCACCTGGTATTGAGCACGCTGCACACCAACGACGCGCCGTCATCGATCACGCGTCTGGTCAACATCGGCATCGAGCCCTTCCTCATCGGTGCGGCGGTGAACGCGACGCTGGCTCAGCGCCTCGTGCGCCGCATCTGCCCGAACTGCCGCCGAGAGGCCGAGCTCACCGATGAGCTCCGCGAGTTCCTGGAGATGCAGGGCATCGCTCCGGAAACGGTCTACGAGGGCGAGGGGTGCAGCCGCTGCCGCAACACCGGCCATGCCGGGCGACTTGGCATCTACGAGCTGCTGGTCGTGGATGACTTCATTCGTGACATCATCGCGCGGAACCCGAATGTCACCGAGTTCCGCCGCACATGCTGCGAGCGCGGCATGGTGACACTGCGTGAAGACGGTTTCACCAAGGTCCGGTCCGGCATGACGACGGTCCAGGAAGTACTTCGCGTCACCGAGGCGACGATCTGACGCCTACTCGTCGTCTTCCTCTGTCGCGCCCGCCTGCTCCTGACTGCGCTTCTCAACGTCCGCCATCAGCTTGAAGATCTCGGAGAGGCGATCCGTCGGATCCTCCTCCTGCGCTTCCTCGACGATGACGCTCGACGGGGCCGATGGCGCGGGCTGCTGTGCCGGTCGCGCGGCATCCGGATCGTCCATCAGCGCGACCACCTCGGCAATGCGGGCCTCGTCAATGCCCGCAGCCCGCAGTCGCGCAGCGACATCCTCGGGCGTCGCTCGTTCCACGGTTGGCAGCACGTTGCCCGGCGGCGGCTCCCGCACGGGCATGGCCAGTGCGACCTCGGCGTGCAGTGGCAGCGCCACGGTTGCGCCGGAGCGGCGAAGATAGACGACGTTGGCGAAAGCGTCGATGTGATAGACCAACCACTTCTCGCGTGCGAACTTGGGATCGGTGAACACATCACCGGCCCTGAATTCCCTGAAAGTGCCGTCGCGCGACTCACTTGCGCGAAACTGCAACATCGCGAGCATGGATCCGTCGCGCATCGAGCGAATCCCAAACACCCGGATGTTCTGCCTCGCCTGCCTCACATCGTCGGGCAGATCACGCTCGCGGGTCACCGCAATGACTGGAGCCGACTCCGACTCCGCGATGACGAGCGCCCGCTCTTGCGGCTCTTCGGTCAACTCCGGCTGCCGCGGCTCGGATGCTTCTTCGGGAAGCAATGCCTGCGCGATGATCCACTGCGATCCCGTGGCATCGAAGAGGTTGATGTCGGACAGTGCGGCGATCTGCGACTGGCGCTGCTCCAATGGACTCGCCGGGAAGCTGATCGGCGGCAGGGCTTCGGGCGTGGGCGCCTCGACGACGGGCGTGCCCGGCAGTGGACGCAGCGCCGCAACGATGACCCATGCCATGGCGACGACGACCAATGCCGCCGCACCGCGCGAGAGCCATACATGCATCATTCCCGACGCCGGCCCTTGCGCCAGCCGGCGCCGCGGCAATGGTGACCAGGCGCTCATGACTGGTCTCCCGCGTCAATCCACGCAATCGTCTCAATGACGATCGTCCCGGTGACATGTTGGGTCGTCTGCATCCGCTCTGGCCCAACGAGATCAACCGAGACGATGTTTGTTGCGAGATCCGGCATGTGCTCGAGGCGATCGACGATGCGGAAGACATCCTCCGGACGCACGGACTCGACTACTACGGTGATCTCGATGCGCTGCAGGGACTCGTCATCCTCCAGAAGCGGCGCTGCGCCGGTTCGACGAGCACTGAGCGCCTGCAGATCGAAGTCCTCACGAGCGACACGGAGAACGTGCTCGCGGAAGGCGGCCTGCGCAAGCTGTGTGGTCGATGCTTCGATGAAGCGATCGGAGAGGCTCACCCACGTCTCGTTGGCCTCCTGGAGCGCGGCGCCCCAGGCTGCGGCCTGAGACACGATGCCCTGGGTACGCTGCAACAGGTCGAGCGAACTGAGGTAGGACTGGCGCGGCCCGACGGCATCCGATTGCTCAGCATCCACCTCTGAGCCGCGCAGCACAAACTGATCCACCAAGACGAGCAGTCCGACGACGACGAGAAGGCCAAGGAGTGTTCGAGTGCGCTGTCCCTGCTTGCTCACTCCACACCCCCTTCTTCCTCCGGCTCGAGCAGCGCCGTGACGTCGAAGGTCTCGGTCCCACGCTCCTCGATCGCGATCGGCGGATTGCCCTGGCGAGCGTCGGCGAACCGCGTCGAGTCCTCCATGGCCCGAAGTACGCTCGCCGCTCGCTGCGATTCGCCATTGAGCGTGACACGATCCGATGACAGCCGGATCCGATAGAGAAACCCGTCCTCAGGAATCGTGCGACGCGCCTCCACGAGGTCGGGCATGACCGGCCGCCATGCGCTGACCGTTGGTGCGACCCCATCCTTCATTCTGGATGACAAGGTGGCGAATCGCGCCCGCGATTGCTGCACCGCTTTGGCCTGTGCCTCCAGATCCGCCAACTGCCTCCGTACCTCGACGGCCGCCCGCTCATAGCGCGAGTTCTCGACAGAACCGGCGACCATGATCAGTGCGACAGCCGCGGCTGTCAGGCTCGCGGGAAGCAACCAGCGAGGCAGACTGCGGGCACGCCGACCTGTCAGCGGAATGAACCGGCCGAAGTCGGATGAGCAGGCGATTGCCGCACCAATAGCGAGCTCGAGGGCTGTGATGGGCTCAGCCCCAGGTGGCGTGCGGCCGTCACCATTTGGAAGGCTGCGCACGTGCGTTCCAGCCAGTGCCGCGGCATCCGACGCGTCCGGTGCCCATGGCAGGTCCAGTTCGACAGGCTGCCCCCATTCGAAGTGATGGGCCATCATTACCCCGGGCGCGGGTGTATCGATCAACGTTGCACGTTCGACGTGCTGCAGACCGAGTCCCATCATGGCCATATGAGGGCTGAGAACCGTCGTCACCGACCTGCCACTGATCGACTCGATGCGCTCGACAAGTGCTTCGACGACACTGCGCCGCACGCCGACGAGGTAGCCCTGGGCCGTAGCATCACTGTCATGCGCCACGGCACGCTGTGGGGCAACGCGTTCGACGAGGCCGAGCATGGCATCGTCTGGCGACAGTGGCAGGAGGCGCGCAACCGAGTGCGTGACCTCCTCTTCGGCGGCGCGCCAACTTTGCACGCCAAGTGGAATGGGACGAATCGCGCAGACACCGGACGAGCACGTCAGGACGAGCCGTGCGCGTTGCGGCAGGTTGCCGAGAATCTGACGGAACTCTTCATCGTGCGCCTCGGAGATGCCGTCGATCGTGCCGCGATCGCGTGTCCGCGCCCCGAATGGCCCACTCTCGACCTCGGCGACAGTCATCGCATCACCGACGATGCAGATTGAAATGACATGCTGTGGACGGCGAGGCACTGCAGACTCCTAGCGGCGTGGCCGCAACTCGGACATTCTGATGCGGTCATTTCCGAGACTGGCGAGACCCTCGAAGGCTCGACCCGTTCCATCATCCGCTTCGACAAGGATGCGCACGAGGCCCGAAGGCTCCAGCCGCAACATCTCGGCCATGGCGTCACCGGTGACGGGCAGGGCACGCTCCAGCATCTCCGGTGTGATAGGTGACTGCTCACGAAGGGCAAGCAGACGCTCGAGCACCGGCTCGGACATGCCGGGGAGGCTGGCAAGGACTGCCACGGGGGACGTACCGACGTGCGCCTTGCCATCACCCCCGAGCATCACATCATCCCGAAGACGATGGAAGACCTCCGGTGTGATCGCCGGGAGGTAGAGAAGCTCCTCGACCGTCGCGAAGGTCCCGTTGCGGCAGGTGACGCGGAGTTCGTCGTAGGTCTCCTGCTCCGCGCCGGCACTGCGCACCACGCCATCCTCATCACGCCAGTCGAGGATCTGATCCGTGATCGCGTTGACTTCGTCGGGCGTGATGAGGATGGCGTGGTGCGCAGTGCCGGCGCGGAGCAGGAGACCTACGACGAACTCCGCGTCACCTGCCGCAACGGGACCTTCGCGACGGT
>JBCBTA010000152.1:0-7431 GCA_039818905.1 Planctomycetota bacterium | reverse complement strand
GTCATCTTCTTCGAGCCCAAACGCATCTACCGCTCCTTCCGCGAGGAGGTGCCCGAAGATGAGTACACCATCCCGATCGGCGAGGCCAAGGTCGTCGAGGAAGGCACCGACCTCACGATCGTGACCTGGGGCGCGACCACCATCCAGTGCATCGAGGCGATGGACAGCCTGCCGGAGGATCTCTCCGTCGAGCTGATCGATCTGCGCACGATCTACCCGCTGGACGTGGACACCATCGTCGAGAGCGTCAACAAGACCGGCCGCTGCGTGGTCGTGCACGAAGCGCCCAAGACCTGCGGCCTCGGAGCCGAAATCAGCGCGCTGGTGCAGGAGCATTGCTTCCTCAGTCTCCGGGCGCCCGTGCAGCGCGTCGCAGGGTTCGACACCGTGATGCCGTACTACAAGCTGGAGCTCGAGTATCTGCCGGACGCCGATCGCATCAGCGAGAGCATCCTGCAGTGCGCGGCCTACTAGGCGCATCCATCGTCACTTGAGCCGGAACGTCGAGCGGATCAGCGCGAAGCCGGGCTGCATCTGTGTCTTCGCGTCCTGCGGGAAGACCTCGACCGCCTCGAACATCCAGCCATCGCCCAGATCGCTCGCGAAGATCACGACTTCGTAGGTGTATCCCTCGACGAAGATCGTCGCGATTTCGTGGTGCCCTTGCAGCGGCCCCCACGTCGTGCTGGTGCGGACGGGTGTCAGTTCGCCGTAGAGCATCGCGATGCGCTCGTTCGACGCAGCGACCTCCTGCGCAGGCGTGTCGTCGCTCTCATAGATCGAGAACGTCACCGATGCATCCTGCGGCATGAGCAGCGACACGCTCATGTCCGGGTCGAAGGCCGGATCTTCGGTATCGATGAACCAGTTGCCCGGGTAGTCGAACTCCATCGACTGCGACGTGTACGACAACGGGCGGCTCACGTCAGCCGGTGGCCCTGCCACCACGGACGGGCCCGTCAGACCCAGCATCGCGAACAGCAGCACGAGGCCACCGAAGGTGAGCAGCGTGAAGCCGACAGGCAGCGCGAGGAACCAGAACGCCGCGCGCAGCGGCTTGACGTCGAAGACAGTGCGCACGCCGATGAAACTCACAGTGAAGGACCAGAACGGGAAAATCACCATGAAGATGACCCACCATGGCGTCTGGTCCCACGCGTCCTGCGGCGTAGCGTAGAACAGCGGCATCAGAACCGCGTAGATCAGCGAGGGAATCGCGTACACCTGCGCCGCGAACACGTACACGCGGCGCGCCCGCATGGCGTCAACGCCGCGGGCCCCGCTGAACCGAAGGCGCACCCGATACCACCAGCCACCGATGAAGAAGACCAGGATGGCTGAGAGCAGACCGGAGAAGGCGACGCCCGCCCAGTACACCGCCCATGACGAGCTGACGACCGACGGAATGCGTCCGAGGCTGCCGCGCGTCTCGATACGGTCCACGGCGGAGGCGAGTCCGAACAGCAGTGCGCACACGATCGTCAGGACCAGCCACTGACGCGAGCCGAAGTGCTCGAAGAACCGGCGCGGCCGGAAGAACAGGTAGAGGAACCACAGTGGCTCGAGGCCGCGGGGTGGGTTGGGGTCGGGCTCGGTGGCATGATCCAGCATCTCGCCACTGTCCAGGCCACCGAACGCCTCACGATCTTCGGTCATGGTGTCCCTCCGGGCCCGAATCATACAGGGAGACCGGGCAGATCCGGCGGGATCGTCGCCTGATGCGGTACAATGCCGCTCCCCGCGAGGACGGGGCCTCGTGACAGACACCATCTCGGACGGAGCACCATGGCGCCCGGAAAGACAAGCAGCGATCCCAACGTCTTCATCCTGCCCGACCTCGGCGAGGGCGTCCACGAGGCCGAGCTCATCGCATGGCGCGTCAGCCCCGGCGAGACGGTGGAAGAGCACCAGATCGTCGCCGAGATGGAGACGGACAAGGCGCTCGTCGAGGTGCCCAGCCCGCGCAGCGGCACCATCAAGGAACTCTTCGGCAACGTCGGAGACATTCTCAAAGTCGGCAACCCGGCGTGGAGCTACGAGGGCGCCGGCGCGGTCGAGGCTCCCCCCACGCCCGCTCCCGCGCCCAGCAGCCACGCGCCCGAGAACGGGCAGGCCGAGGAGCGCGAGGATGCCGGCACCGTCGTCGGCACCATGGACGGCCAACTCCGCGGCGTCACCGCTTCAGAAGGCAAGGCGCTGGCGACCCCCGCGGTCCGGCGCATCGCGCGCGATCTCGGAGTCAACATCGATGCCATCACCGGCACCGGCCTCGCCGGACGCGTGACCGAGCGGGATGTACGGGCCGCTGCTCAGAGCGGCGGCACTGCTGCGCCTGCTCCGACGCCGACTCCGGCGGCGCCCGCGCCGGCCCCAGTTCCCGCCGAGGCGCGCCGTGTCGAGACGCTCGCCACGACCGTGTCGCAGCAGCAGGAGATCGTCCGGCCGCAGGCTCTCGTGCCCGCCGGCGACACCTCACGTATCGCATTCCGCGGCGTGCGCCGCACCATCGCAAACCGCCTGCGTCAGTCCGTCGATACCGCGGTCCACTTCTCAGTCATGGACGATGCCGATGTGTCGCAGCTCAACGATGTGCGCAAGCGCGTCGGCGCTGCGTCGGGTGAGAAGATCAGCTATCTGCCCTTCGTCGCCTCGGCGACGATGCGGGCCCTCCGTGAGTTTCCGGCGCTCAACTCGACCGTCGATGACGAGCGCGAGGAGATCGTGCGGCACGGGTCTGTGCATCTCGGCATCGCCGCCGATACCGCGCAGGGTCTCAGCGTCCCGGTGATTGCCAATGCGGACATGCTCGGCGTGCTCGAGCTCTCGCGGCACATCGGTGAGATCGCCACTGCGGTCCGTGACCGGTCCATCCCGGCCGAGCGACTCCGCGGCTCGACGTTCACCATCAGCAACGTCGGCTCCTACGCCGGCAAGTACGCGACGCCGATCATCAACTACCCCGAGGTCGGCATCCTCGCGGCGGGACGCGTCTTCGAAGGCGTCATCGCCGATCGCGGCGCGATCCGCGTCGCCAAGCTGCTGCCGCTGAGCCTGACGTGCGATCACCGCTCCGTCGATGGCGCCGAAGCCGCACGCTGCCTGGCTCGCATCATCGATCTGCTGCAGCGTCCCGAAGAACTGCTGACGCCGGCGCGGCTGGCGTAGTTCACGATGCTGTCTCGACTCCGCAGAGCACTGAGGCGCGGCCCGGATACGTCCGGGCTGTCTCTCATCGAACGCCATCGCCGCGTCGAAGGTGAACGCCTCGCCGCCGCCCTGACGGGTCAGGACGATGCGCCGTTCCGTGCAGCGATCCAGCCCGTGGTCAAGGGTGATGTGCAGCTCTGGGACGACGCGCATGCCGCGATCCAGTGGACCGCGCAAGCGCTCGAGGAGCAGCCGGAGGTCGTCGATCGGTGGCTGGCACGGTCGAGCGATGATCCCGCCCCACTGCTGGTGCGAGCCGTGCTCCATCGGATCCAGGCGTGGGAGGCTCGTGACACCGATCGGGATCAGTTCTACGACTCGCTCGAACGCGCGTCGATTGACGCCGAGCGGGCTGCGGACCTCGCCCCTGAGAACCCTCTGCCTCTCTCCGTGCTGACGACCATCCGGCTTGGTGACTTGGACGATCTTGACGGCGTACGGAGCGCGTTCGAGGCATGCATCGACCGCGATCCGCTCAACCTCGATGCGCACCGGATCATGTTGTTCGCCATGGGAGAAACGTGGTATGGCAGCAATGATCAGATGCTTGGGTTTGCCCGCGATGCGGTCGCCGGTGCGCCGGCAGGGAGTTCGCTCCACGAACTGTGCCCTCATGCGCACTTCATCAGGTTCAAGCGCGAATCAGACCACGATCACGACGAAGCACTCGCGAACGTGATGCGCGCTGCCTCCATCAGCGAGATCACCGATGCGTATGGGCGGCTCGGCGGAGGCGAACGCACGTCGTCAGAGCTCTCGCTCGCCGCGGCTCTCAACAGGTTTGCATGGCACTTCTACATGGCCGATGCAGATGCGCGTGCGACGGAGGCCTTTGGGCGCATCGGGCCGCACGTCCTCCGCGAGCCGTGGGATCTGCTCGGTGACGATGCGCTGGACGTCTTCGCCACGGCGCGGGCGGCCTGCGCCGAGGCCTAGGCGGCCTCCGTCTTGCTCGCGAAGCCGGAGACCGGCTTGGCCTTCTTCGTCATCGCAGGGAAGAAGCGCTTGAGCTTGAGGAACTGCTTCTCGTACAGCTCCCAGCTCAGCTTGGCGGCGATCAGCGTCGCGACCGCCGACAGCACGAAGAAGATCAGCTGCGACGGGATCTGCGAGCCGAAGACCTCGAAGAACTTGATCTTCGCGCCGCGATCCTCGGGGCCGAAGACCAAGTCGCGAATGACCGCGCGGATCGGCAGGTGGAACAGGTACACCGCGTAGCTGTACTTGCCCCACATCCGCAGGAACGACGAATCGAGCACGCGGACCCACGCCGAGCTCTCCGGCCGGTTCAGCCCCATCACCAGCAGCGACGCGAAGAAGAAGGCCAGCGGCGTGAAGCCGAAGGCCAGCGTGATGCGTCCTTGCGAGTTGGCGACGCGATCGCCGTCAGGGTTGATCATGTAGTGCCAGCCGTTGGCCAGATCGATGATGTGTCCGGTCAGGAAGATCGCCAGCGACGCAACGCCGACGATCGGGGCCCACCGGCGCATCGTCTCGATCGGCACGCCCTCGCGGAGCAGCGCAGCGAGGGCCGCACCGAGGGCCAGACCATCCATGCGGCTGGGCGTCAGCACGTACACGCTGATCGGATGCCCGAAGTGCCCGCCGCTGAGCATCAGCCACGTCCGGAAGGCCATCGCCCCGATGATGATCGCCAGACATGTCCAGAGCAGGTTGCGCCGCGATAGGAAGAAGACCACCGTCGGCCAGACGAGATAGAACTGCTCCTCGATCGACAGCGACCACGAGATGTCCAGGATGCCGTGCCGGAAGGTCTGCGCCTGCGCGATGGCGTAGTTGGACAGGTGCAGCCAGTACCACCACTCGTCGCCGTCGATGCGCCCGAAGTTGTCCAGCTTCTGCTGCACCGTTGGGTTGTCGAGCATCTGCCCGACCATCGGCAGCAGTACGAGCGAGAAAACCACCACGCCGTAGTACAGCGGGAAGATGCGCAGCACGCGCCGGGCGTAGAAGTTTCGGAAGAAGGCCGCCCCGCCCTTGGAGTCGAGCAGGATGCCGGTAATCAGGAAGCCCGAGAGCACGAAGAAGAGGTCAACGCCCGACCATCCCAGGTGGGCGGTGTAGACGAAGGCCTTGTCCAGCCAGTTGTTGGCCGGCATCACCGTGCAGTGGTAGATCAGGACCAGCAGAATTGCGATGCCGCGCAGCCCGTCCAGCGGTGGGATGTGGCCGCGCAGATACTGCGGCAGGGCCTCCCGCCCGGTCACGCGCTGTGAGTCATTCGCCACCGCTGCCTGCCCTCCCACGTCGGGAACCCTCGACCGACGGTTATCGACCCAGAGTCGCGGCGAGTATAGCTGTGGCCCCAAGAGCCCCAAGAACCTTCTCGATTCACGCGCACGACCTGCGCTCCGCAGTCGCCGGGTAGGCTGATCAGCCATGTCACGTCGCGTGCTCATGCTGCTGAGCCAGATGCCGCAGGACCCCTCCAGCGGCGCCGCCTTATCCATGCTCACGATGTGCGAACTGCTCGCGGCACGTGGATTCGCCGTCCGCATCCTCGGCACCACCGCCACCGAGCACGCCACACCCGGCGATCCGTACGAACTGCTGCGGGGATTCGGCTGTGATCCCACCCCCCTTCCGGTCGAGCATCCGACCGCCGGTCGAGCCGACGTGCTGAAGTTCGCCCGCCGCGGCGTGGACACGCTGCTGCTCGACGTCGGCCCGACAGACCGCCGCAGCTGGGAGACGCAGTACGGCGAGCTGTTCGATCGTCTGCTGGTGCGCGAGATCGAGGAGTATCCGCCCGACATCCTGCTGACCTTCGGCGGCAGCAGTGTCGAGCGTGAACGGCGCCGGTTCGTGCGCTCGAAGGGGGCAGCAGTCGTCTTCGCGCTGAAGAATCTGTCGTACTTCGATCGCCGCGCGTTTCATGATGTCGATGCCGTCATGGCCACCAGTCGGTTCCTGAGCGAGAAGTACCGCGACGCCATCGGCCTCGAGAGCACGCCACTGCTGTCACCGATGCAGATCGACGACGTCGTCGCCGAGAAGGAAGACCCGCGCTTTCTGACATTCATCAACCCGACGCCCGCCAAGGGTGTGCTGGTCTTTGCGCGCATTGCCGAGGAGTTATCCGCCCGGCATCCCGACATGCCCATCATGGTCGTCGAGAGTCGAGCCGCGGCTGACATCCTGGTCGGCGCGGGCATGACCGGCGGCGTCGATCTGCGGGCTCGCAAGAACATCCTCGTGTCGCCTGGCGTCGCACAGCCGAGGCACATCTATGAGGTGACGCGCGTGCTGGTGGTGCCGTCGCTGTGGGAGGAGCCGCAGGGTCGCGTGCCGTGCGAAGCCATCCTCAATGGCATTCCGCCGGTGGTGTCGGACCGGGGCGGCCTGCCCGAGGCAGCCGCGGCTGTCGATCAGGAGGGCGCAGCGATCGATCCGCCCGGTGGTTTCGTGTTGCCGATCCCCGAAGCCATCACGCCCAAGGCGACGACCCTTCCCGACGCGGACCAGGTCAAGGCGTGGATCGAGACGTGCGAGACGCTGATGCTGCACGACGGGGCCTGGGCCGAGGCGTCGCTGCGGGCCGAGCGCAACGCCTGGCGCTTCCATCCCGACCGCCTGGGCGAGCAGTACGCCGCGTTCATGCAGGACGTGCAGCGCGTCCCGGGTGAGACAGCCGGCCCCGGGCTCGACTGAAGGCCGTCCCGGGGCGGGGTTCGCTTCCGGGGGCGGTTCCGGGGGTGTGCTAGCATCCCGCTTCCGATTTCGAGAACAGGAGTGATGCCGATGCCGGCGTGGATGACCGTGGCCGATGCGCTGCAGGCGCAGCCTGGAACCGAACTGACACTCAAGGGATGGGTGCGCACGCGCCGGGACTCCAAGGCGGGTCTCTCCTTCATCCACGTCAACGATGGCTCCTGCTTCGACAATCTCCAGATCGTCGCGCCGAGCGATCTGTCCAACTACGAGTCCGACGTCCTGCACCTGACGACCGGCTGCGCCATCGAGTGCGACGGCACGCTCGTCGAGAGTCAGGGCAAGGGGCAGACGGTGGAGATGAAGGCGACCGCCCTGCGCGTCGTCGGTACGGTGGACGACCCGGACACCTACCCCGTCGCCGCCAAGCGTCACACCTTCGAGTACCTGCGCGAGCAGGCCCACCTGCGGGTGCGCACCAACACGTTTGGCTCCGTCGCCCGCGTGCGCAACTGCCTGGCCCAGGCGGTGCACCGCTTCTTCCACGAGCGC
>JBCBTA010000151.1:0-7504 GCA_039818905.1 Planctomycetota bacterium | reverse complement strand
GCCAAGATCGCGCACCGACGACACCAGGTCCTGGGCCTCTTCGTTTCGCTCCCAATTCTGCTGCGCCTGACGCTTCAGCGCATCGCGCTCGGCCAACTCAGCCCCGCGGCCAAACGTGAGCCATGCGTGCGCACCCACGAGCACCGCGATACCCGCGACGTACAGACCGACCCAGCGGCGCACGCGCGTGCGGCGGGTGAACTGCTCGCGGCAGTCGGCTGGCAGAAGATCGACGCGTCCGTTCACGCCGCCCTCCTCGCGCTGCGATCGCTTTCCGATCCCGAACTGGACGTGGCATCGATGTGCCGACGGGCCGCCGGCCGGGCCGACTTGCCCCGTCGATCCAGCGGCTGCAGACTCAGTCCGGTGGCAACCCCCCACTCCGGTGCTGTCCGCGCATCGGAGTCGCGCCCCGCGCTTCGCTCGATGCCCTCGAGCGGATCACCAAGACGCGTCTTGAGGTTCAGCGCCTTGCGCACCGCCTCGGGGAGACGTGGCTCCAGCGCTTCGCCACCGACCACCAGGCATTCCGAAGGCCTCGAGCCGCGGAACGTCACGCTGTAGTGACGCAGACACAGGTTGATCTCGTGCGCAATGTCGCCAAGAAGCGGACGCACCGCGTCGTACAGTGCGCGATCGACCTTCGGATCGACATCGCACGAGCCGCCCGCCTCGCGCGACATGCGCTGACGGCGCAGATCATCCACCGTCTCCGGCGTCAGACCCAGCCGTTCGGCGGCGAGCTGCGTCATCGCAGCGCCACCCATCTCGAGATGACGATAGAACGCCACCTCACTGCCGCGCGTCAGCACGACCTTCGTCGAGAAGCACCCGACATCGACCAAGACCCGCACCACGCTGCGATCGCTTGCACGCCGAAGCGTGCGTCCGAAGCATCGCGCAAGTGCGACGAACCCCGGTTCGATCGCGAGCGGCCGCAGCCCGTTCTGGGCCAGGCCGTAAGCCAGATGGCGCAGCGGCTCGCTCTCGGCCCCGAAGTACAGGACCTCATCCTTGACCTCATCCGCGGGCATGACCTCGCCCGCACGGATCCATCCGATCTCACACGAGGCGTCTTCGGGAAATCCCAGGCGCTGTGGCGCATCCAACCGCACCGCTCGATCCGTCTCCGCATCCGGCATCCGTGGCTGACGGACGGACCTGGTCCGAAGCAGCCGATCGTCGATGGACACGACGCATCGCCCGCCTGTGAACCGACCCGCCGCGACGCGCCGCGCAACGCTGCGAATCAGCGTGTCCAGCCGCGCATCGTCAGTCGGCGGTGTGTCTTCCGATGAGGAAATGTCCACGCGGTCCATCGCCAGCACACGAAAACCGCCACCGCTCCGGGAGAGCTGAAGCAGCTTTGCACCGGTCGCGCCCAGATCGATCCCGATCGGGTGCGGCGGTTGCATGAGCCGGTCGAACACGCGCTGCATCTCTCGTCTGCCTCCCTGACCTGAAAGACTTACGTCTCGGCGTCGTGGTCCTCGACATCGAAGCCGCTGTCATCACCGCCGCCGTCGCCGCCCTCGTCCTCCTCGGGCGCATCGTCATCGACGCGATTGACGTCAACGCGGCCGGTCATCGCCTCGACGGTCAGCTCGTACTCGAGCCCGAAGTCCTCGGCGACGATCCGGATCACGCCGCCGGAACCTGGCTCCGTGCTGTCCAGTGCGGCGAGCGGGCCACCCAGCTCATCGAAGAAAAGCGCCGAGCCGCCGTCGAACTCCGCGGACTCGATCTCCGCGCCGCCGTAGAGCATCTCGTTGTCAAACGTGCGTGCGAACGGCTTGGACGGATCCTCGGGCAGGTACAGCATGTACTGCTGCACGTTGTCCGTCGTCAGCTCCGAACCCGTGGGTTCGCACACCACATAGCCGTTGCCCGACGCAAAGGCCGTTCCGGCCTCATCCACCGGCGTGACACCGAAGTAGATGCCGCGCCTGGACTGGAAGGCCATCGCCTCCGTCTGCGCAAAGGCGATGTCCGAGGTGATCGTCCGCACCGCTGCCTGGATGCGCAGCACACCAGTCTGGCTCATCGAAGGAATCACCAGCAGTGCCGCCACCGACAGAACGGTGATCGTCACCAGAAGCTCGACCAGGGTCAGACCGCGTCGCATGGTCATCCCTCCAAGGTCACTCAGAGACCTTGACCTCAGGCGTGTTCACAACATTCACGTCCATGACCTTCGTGCCGGCCTGCTCGATCGTGTCGAGCTGGGCACTGATCCGCTCCATGATCTGGATCATCTGGATGCGCTGACCCGCCGCGTTCGGCGGCGCGGGCGTGGGCTGCCGGCCACTGCGAGCCTCGCCGAAGGCGACGCTCGCCGGATCCGGACCGATCTGCAGCGCGATGATGCCCAGCAGCACCGCGATCACCGTCAGCACACTGTTGAGATATGTCGAACGTCCGTTCCGATCAGACACCTTGCCGTGCATGTGCCGTCTCCTTGCGTTCGCGAGACCAGCCTCACCGCACGCCCAACACCGGACGCCGGACTGCAAAGACCGCTTCGTACTTCGACTCATCGGACGTCCGCCCCCCCCACGTCAGTCGGATCGTCCACGTTTCCTCGCCGTCCTCCGCATCGGTACGGTCAAACCGCACGCGCGAAAGACCCGTCGCAACCACACGCCGCTCGACGCCCTCCACGTCGCGAAAGACGTCCGGAAACGTGGTGTCCACGCGACCCACCGCCGGTCCCGTGCCCGCATACGCCTCACCAACCATGTACGCGGTCAGTGCGCCGAGTGTCGGACTGAACGACAGCAGCAGCACCTCGTCCTCGTTCACGACCCCCGCACCGAGTCCGTCGTGGTGCCACAGCAGGATCTCCTGGGCTCGTCCGCCCCGCCGATCCCACGACGCCACGATGCCCTCACTCTGCTGGAACAGTGCATGGATCGCATCGAACACCGGCACCAGCTCAGGGTTCGCAGGCGGATCGACGATCGGCGCCGCCGGCCCGGTTGCAGCTCGAATCGCCGTCGGCACGATCAGCGCGCTGGCCGTCCCGAGCACCACCGCCGCGCCAAGCAGCAGGATCGTCTCCTGTACCGCCAGGCCGCGGCGTGCGCGCGCAGCGATCGCCGTGATGACACCCGCTCTTCGATTCACTTGGAGTCATGTCGTCGCGTGATGCGCCACGATCAACCGACCACGGGCATCAACCGACACGCAGACGAGGCGCAGACGTCACAGACCGATCAGTCGTCAACCGACTCGTGCTGCAGGCGATCCGTGGACGGGTTGTACCCCGCCGCGTAGATGTTCAGCACCGAGTCCGCCTGCTCCATGTACCAGCCGTTGACGCTGTCGGAGGTATCGCCGACCGCCGTCGAGAGATCACCGGCGACCAGCAGCGCATTGCCGGTGTACTGGTTGAGCGGCGGCGCCATGATGTAGTCGCCCGAGACCAGGACGCCCCAGCCATCGTTCGCGCCGCCGGGCCCCATCGGATCGACCGCGTCCGCCGTCGGAAGCGTGCCCCCGTTGGTCGTCTTGTACATCTCGATGTTGTTCTCGATCGAGACGAGCTGACGCCGGATCGCAGCACGCGTCGCCTCCGTCGCAGCCGATGCCATCTGGGGCACGATCAGCGCGGACAGGACCGCAAGGATCACGACCACGATCAGGATCTCGACCAACGTGAAACCATGCCGGTGCATGCGGGGCATGTCGTCCACTCCGTCCCGCCGCCGGCCGTTCAACGCCACCTGTCGAACGATCGTCGCGAGAATCCGAGAAAGCGGCCGGCTGCCCGCGAAGGCAACCGGCCGCGAAGTGTGCTTGTGTGCGGTTTCCCGCGTGGATTACGTACCGGTCGAGCCGTCGTCCGAACCGTCGTCAGAGCCGTCCGAATCGTCGGCGCTCTCCGGAGCGGTCCAGGTGTCGTCGTCCTCGCCAACGAGGAGGTTGTTGACCGGGTCGTAGCCGACCGCGTAGATCGTGTAGTCGGTGTCCCAGGCCCAACCGTTGGCGCTGTCCTGATCGTCATCGACGGCGTCGATGCCCTCGATCAGAATGCTCTCGCCGGTGAAGCCGTTGACGGGCTCCTCCTTGAGGTACTCACCACCGATGAGATCGACCCAGCCGTTGTTCTCACCACCGTCGGCGAACGTCGGGTACGAACCCTGGTTGCGCACGCGGTAGAGCTCGACCTGGCTGTTGATGGTCTGAAGCTGGCTCTGCAGGGCGCCCTTGATGGCTTCCTGGCTGGCCGACGTGAACTGAGGCACGACGATCGCGGCGAGGATGCCGAGGATCACCACCACGATCAGAATCTCGACGAGCGTGAATCCCGCCTTGTTCCGCTTACCCATTGCACTCACTCCTGCTGAAGTTCGCGACCTGCGAAAGAGCGGTGTTTGCATCCCGCCCGAATCCGATTCCCATTCCGGCCCCGCGCGAACACGTCGCGACGCCGCACAACGCGCCCGGACGGGATTCATGCGGTCGGCGAGGGGCACTTCGCCGGCGCACCCGAATCGGGCTTAGTGGGTCGATCGTCGATCTGACCGGACGTCTTCAGTCCAGTCCTCGGTTCTGCAGCGCACAATCGGACCAGAGCGCATCACGCCACCAGGGGGGCACCCGCTTCAGGGAATGACAACGCCCGCGTGCGTACGGCACACGGGCGTTCTCGGACGTCGTTCTGTTTCGCGCGGGCTTACGTGCCGCCGATGATCAGCGGAACAAGGTCCGCATTCGGCAGGTTCAAGGCGCCCACCAGGGCTGCAGCAGCGACCGCTTCCTCGCCCGTGCCCGACGTGGCCAGTTCGATCAGCCAATTCGCCTGACCGGACGTCAGCAGGTTGCCGAACCGCTTCACCGAATCGGTCACGTACCCGAGCAGTTCGACGCGGCGCTGGCCGCTGGCCCGCTCCGCCTCATCCATCAGCGCTTCCTGGGCACGGCGGAGTCGCACGTGCGACAGCACGTCGGCGATCTCGACCTGCACGTCGCCTTGCGCCTCACGCAGCGCGGCAATCAGCGCCACCGACGCGTCATCGACGGACAGCACGCTGTTGCGCCCGATCGCCAGGCCTCGCAGGGAATCCAGCGACTGCAGAGCGTATGTCCGCCCGTCCGCCGCCGACACCGCAGGCCCCGTCGCGCTCAGCGTCAGGTTTTCGACCGCCGACGCCAGCTCACGCGAACTCACACCCGTGCGCGACAGTCGCGTCAGGTGATCGTCCGCAAAGCGGGCCCGGTAGGTGTTCACGTCATTCGCCGGCAGCAGCGCAACGACCGGGGCCGCGCGCATCAGGCTGTCACTGCGGATCGACGCGAGCGTCTCAAGCGTCGCATCCGTCGGCTGCTCGATCACGATCAGATCGATGCCTGGGTACTGCACCATGCTCTCGCGGGCCAGCTCCAGCGTCCGAGCTGGAGCGATCACCTCGTATCCGGCGCCCTCGAGGGCCGACCGAAGGATCTGCTGACGCTCGACGTCCGTCGCCACCACCGCAGCGAATCGCTTGGTCGCGTCGCGGATCAGGCTGGCGAGGATCGGCACGACGCGATCGGAATCGGGGAACGCCTGCGACGGCTGCGCCTTGGCCAGCGTCAGGGCCGCCTCGTACTGCACGCGCCGGTCCGGATAGCCAAGGGCCTCGACCAGCGGACGCTGCTCGCCCAAGCCACGCCAGAGGCTGGCCCCGCCGGCAGTTCGATCGAGGGCCGCGATGGCGCGGCGGGCAATCATCGTCTCACGGTCCATCAGGGCTCGGGCCAGCACCCGCTGGGCGGATGTCGAACCGGCCGCCACCGCGTAGTACTCGGCACTCTGGAGCGCCGCCGGGTACGCCGGATTCTCATACCCCTCGGGTTGCTGGATCTCGCGGCTGAAGTTCGCCGTGAGCCACAGCGACAGGGCCGCCTCGTCGCGCGGATCGAGCTCCAGGGCCCGCTGGGCCAGACGCATGGTCATGGCCTCGTTGAACAGCGAGCTGTAGATCGCCGTCGGGTTCAGGCCCAGCCCGGGAATCCAGTCCCACAGAAGCTGATGCGACTCACCCACGAACGGGGCGTAGCTCAGCATGTGGCGATCGTTGTAATAGGTCTCGGCCAACTGGCGGTACATGCCGCCCACCGACGCACCGGCGACGAACTGACCGTCGATGGTCTGCACCGCACGCTCGACCTGGCCGCGAAGCTCCGCGTCGTTCGTGGTCGCGTGCAGCTCATAGAGGTAGGGCAGCGAGACCGCGTCAGGGATGCTTCCGAGCACACGGACCACCATCTCCTGACCGGCAGGGTCCAGATAGCGCAGCGACGCCGTCAGCGGCACAGCCGCACGACGACCAAGGTCCTTGAGGATCTGCTCCGCCTCGGCGCGGACCGTCGGATCCTGGGCCCGAAGCATCGCCTCGAGCAGCTGCGGCACGGCGTACTCGCCCGCCTCGGTCAGCCTGCCGCGGGCCAGGAACTGGCCACGCATGTTGCCGCCGAGCATCTCGATGTTCGCTGAGATCTCCGCGGGACCGCGGGCACGCTGCCGGCGACCCTGCTCATAGAGGTTGTACAGGTCCGCGGCGGGTCCCTCGAGCGACGGCATCAGCAGGGCCCGTCGGTACGCGTCATCGAATCGCACGGCAAGACCGGGCGCATCCTCGATGAGGCCGACAAACCGAGCCGGCGTCAGCTCGCCGGCGTCAGCGAGTGCCAGCAGCGCATTCGCGTTCGCCGCGGCCAACTCAGGCTGGGCGATGAACACGAAGTGGTTGAAGTCCTGCAGCAGCTGCTGCGGGTCTGCGTCCGCCGCCTGCCGCGCATGCGACGTCGGGGCCAGCAGGCCAACCAGTGCGAGAACGAGGCCGAGTCCGATGACCGACCGGTATGTCCGGAACGAGCGATTCGCCACGGTGTACTCCCTGTTCGGCGTCGCCTGAAACAGCTCGAGGCAGCGTCAATGATCCCACGCTCCCGACGGCCTTGGGACCGAATATCCGACCCACCATGGGCCGCGGGTTTCGGGAATCTACTTCCGAGCCCCAAAAAGTGCCAACGCCGCCATCCGGAAGCCCCCCTCACGCTTCTCGGACTGGGGTCTTCCCCCCCTTGGGCCAATCTGACTCACATTTGCTGTCCACGCGGGTCACGACGGTCAAGAGGCCCCCCTGATGGGTCGATGGCACATCTTGGTCGGCGCCCTTCACGAGGAGAGGGACTTCGACCGTTCCGCCGAAGAAGCGAGGGCGCGTGATGTCGATCGAAAAGGATGTCCTGACAACCGGTGAAGTGGCCAAGATCTGCAACGTGGCCCCCCGGACAGTCAGCAAGTGGTTCGACGCCGGTCAGCTCAAGGGCTACCGCATCCCCGGTTCCAAGGACCGGCGGATCCCCCTGAACAACCTTCTGCAGTTCATGCGGGAACACAACATCCCCATGGACGGCATTCACTCGGGCAAGACCCGTGTGCTCGTCGTTGACGATGAGCAGGACATCCGCGATGTCCTCAGCCGCGTCCTCGTCGATCAGGCCGGCTACGACG
>JBCBTA010000150.1:0-7527 GCA_039818905.1 Planctomycetota bacterium | reverse complement strand
GCGGGGTTCCACTGCGCTCCGGGCGTGCACGATGCGATGGGATGCGTCGGACGCCCCACGCTCCGCGCGAGTCCCGGGCCCTACACGACCATCGATGAGGTCGATCGGTTCTGCGACGCCCTCGACGAAGTGCTCACGGCGGTTCCCGCCTGAGTCACTCGTCGCCAGTCTGCTCCATCAACACATCGAGGAAGACCTGCTCGGCCTCCTGGTACCGGCCGAAGGCGCTGTTGATCTGCTCCACCAGCAGCTCCACATCGGCGGTCCGGGCCATGGTGGGGTCGGTCACGTTGGCGCTGTACGCCTCGAGCGACTCCGTTGCAGCCCGAAGGTCGCTGACGGCGCCGGCGTAACTGCGCGCGGCGTCGTACAGCAGCTCGAAGTTCAGCTCGCGGGTGTCCGGCCGGTACAGCAGTCGCCAGGGAGCCTGACGCACCTCCAGCAGCGTGTCGCGCAGCTGGTCGGACGCGAGCCTGAAGTTCCCCATGCTCTTGCGGATGTTGGGCTTCTGCTCCGAGAAGAGCTTGTCAATGTCCACGATGGCGTTGCGGGCATCGGTCAGCGCGGTGCGCCCGTCCTCGAGGAAGCCCGCCGCCAGATCGGACAGCTCGCCGTTGAGGCGGTCGAGGAACGTCTCGACCTTCTCTGAAGATGAGGCGAAGTTCTCGATGGTCGTGCGCACATCGCTCCGGTTGTCGTCGAGATACCCCTGCCCCGTCTCCATCATGCGCTCGGCCTGCGCCAGTCGATCCTCCACGCTCTGGGCCACCGCCGGCCCGCGCTCGACCGTCTTGGCAACATTCGCGGTGATCGAGTCCAGCTGTGGCTTCCACCGCTGCCACTGGTCGCTGAGATCCGTGATGAACGCACGCACGTCCGGGCCGGTGTTGGCGATGTCCGTGGTGAACTGATCGACGTTCGACATGATGTTCCGGAGCTGCTCGGCCTGATCCTCGCCGTAGCCCGCCTGCGCAAGGAAGCCGGGCGGTGCCAGGCCGCCTTCAATGACGCTTCCGGCAGCAAGCTGCGGGCCATCGCCAAGGTACGGGAAGTTGATCACGCCCTGCCCGCCCAGCAGCGCAAGCTGCAGTTCCGGCGTGGCACCTTCGCGCAGGGCGATGGTGTTGTCGATCCGGATGTCCACCTCGACACCCTCATCGACCAAACGCACACCGGCGACCGTCCCGACCTTGATCCCGCCGACGCGCACGTCCGCGCCTCCCTTGAGGCCCTCGACGCCGGTGGCGAGATCAAACGTGACCACATACACCCGCTTGCCCAGTGCATCCATCGCGCCGCCCAGCATCACGACGGCGAAGACCGTCGCGATCACTGTCACGATCACCAGCAGACCTGCGAGTACGTTGTTCCTGCTCCGATGCATGGCAATGCTCGCTCACGCCTATTTGCGCAGTCGGGTGGACACGACCGACGGCATCTTCTCTCTCAAACCTTGGATCGGTCCACCAAGAAGGTCTTCCTCGTAATTCGTTCGCGCCTTGCGCTCCGTCAGGGGCCCCAGCGGATCGCCACGCAGAAACTGCCTGATCAACTGGTCTCGCTCGTCGCGCTGCGCTGCCTCCGCGTGCGGCAGATCGCGCAACTGCTCGAAGGCCTGCCGCGTATCAACCATGATCATGCGGCCCTTGTCCAGCATCGCCATGCGATCCGCAATCGTGAACGCCGAGTCCATCTCATGCGTCACGACCACGCTGGTCACGTCCAGCTTCTTGGTCAGGTCCATGATGAGCTGATCGATCTCGGCGCTCGTCACCGGGTCCAGCCCCGCCGACGGCTCGTCATAGAACAGAATGCGCGGATCGAGCGCCAGGGCTCGCGCCAGCCCGGCCCGCTTCTTCATGCCGCCGGAAATCTGCGCCGGATACTTGTCCGCATGCTCACGCAGACCCACCAGTTCAAGCTTGATCTTCACCTGGATCTCGATGATCTCCGGCGGCAGATCGGTGTGCTCCTGCAGCGGCAGAGCCACGTTCTCCGCGATGGTCATCGAATTGAACAGCGCGCCGGACTGAAACAGGATCCCGAACTTCTTGCGCACCTGGTTGAGCCCCGCCTCGTCCAGTGAGCAGATGTTCTGTCCGAACAGCTCGACCGCCCCCTCCTCCGGCCGGAACGTCCCGATCATGTTCCGCAGCAGCGTGCTCTTGCCCGAGCCCGATCCGCCCATGACCACCATCGTCTCGCCGCCGCGAACCTCCAGGTTCACGCCGGAAAGCACCGCCTTCCCGTCGAATCGCTTGACGAGATCACGAACCTGGATCACGGGCGCCTGCTCGCTCATCGGCCGAGACTGTATCCGAACACGCCGACATCGACCTCGCCACCGCACCCCTCGGACCCGGCCCGGGCCGACCCGCCACAAATGATCCTCCGTCTCAGCCCATGCGCATCGCCCAGCGGTCGATGATGCATGCAGGATGACACTCACCGAGTTGCTCCTGATTACCTTCCTCGCCGCACTGGCGACCGACCTCGCCACCGGGCTCGGCGTCATCCCCTTCTTCTTCCTCGGCTCCATCACCGATCGCTTCAGCGGGATCCTGACCGCCACCGCCGCCGGCATGATGACCGCCGCGAGCCTTGTGCTGCTCGTGGGCGAAGGGCTCGAGCGCACACAGGGGCTCGGTGTCTGGGAGGTCGGCGCGGGTCTGCTGGCCGGCGCGATCTTCTTCGCCATCGCAACGCGCTGGGTGCATCAGCACGAGGACTTCGACATCGCCGGCCTTCGCGAGTCCGGCGGCACGACCGCGCTGCTCATCGTCGCCGCCATGACGATTCACTCACTGCCCGAGGGTGTCGCAGTCGGTGTCAGCTTCGGCTCGGCGCACGGCGATGGCACGCTCAACTTCGGCTGGGTCATGGCCCTCGCCATCGCCATTCACAACATCCCCGAAGGCACAGCCATTGCGATCGCGCTGCGAGCCCGGGGCATCTCGGTCTGGAAATGCGTGGGCTGGGCCATCTTCTCCTCGCTGCCCCAACCCATCGCCGCGGTGCCCGCGGCGTGGCTCGTGTGGCTCTTTGAGCCGCTCCTGCCCGCGGGCATGGGCTTCGCCGCCGGCGCCATGATGTACCTCGTCCTCGCCGACCTCATCCCCGAGGCCCGAAAACAGGCCGGGCCGACCCGCATGGTCCTGGGCTTCTTCGTCGGACTCGTCCTGATGATCGTGCTGGCCCGACTGGTCCACATCAGCTGACCGAATCCGCAATACGCCCGAGCCACACGCGTTGCACCTCCAGCCTGGCGGTCCACCAGGCGTGTGCGGGAGGCGGGCATCCGAGTCGATCGTTCCCCGAACCGCGTCATCGGCGCGCAGCACTGTTGCTGCGCGCCCGCAGTTCTCGTTCGTGTCGAAAAGGAAACGTGATGACAAGATCCATCAGGCGCATGACACTCGTCGCACTCACCGCCCTCTTTCTCCCGGCGACGGCGGCCGTTGCACAGGATGACGCCACTGAACCGACACCGCGTGCGATCGTCGAGCAGTGTGTCGAGACGCTCCACACGCTGAACCGCGAAACCGTCAAGATCCTCGGTCAGACTGCCGGCGGCGCTGCCGAACGCATCGAGCGGCTCGACAACATCGGCGCTCCCGCCCCGGTCATGGCCGGAGTCGGTGAGCGCGCGACGGACGCCACCGTCTCCATCGCGCGCAATGCGCTCCGCGTTGCCGATCGCATCACCGCCGATTGCCTACAGGCGCTGCGCGATGTCGATGCACCGGAGGAAGCATTCGAGCGCGTAATCGCCGCCAATCGCAACACGGGCGAGCGCATCCTCCAGGCCCAGGATCGGGCCCAACGGGTCGTTCGCGTCGCCGTGCGCATGGCACTGGCGGACGAGTTCGACCCAGCCGCGGCGATCATCGGGCCCATCGGGGCCGTCGATGCGCCCGCCGCACATGCACCCGCGACCACCACCAACTGACCGCGCCCTCGCGCTCGGTCCTCACACGGGAGGCCGTCCCCATCCGTCCTTTCGGCGCATCCCGCCGGGGACGGTCGCCCCGTTTTCACAGCGTTCGCACCTCGCTCGATGGACCGGTGCCCGCCTCCCGGAGCACCAAGCCGCCTCGTCCGGGCTCGATCCCCGGGCGAGGTGATTGACGGCAAAGCGAAGGCAACGCCCGCACCCGCCTACACCCCCAAGCTCCGACCCAACACCGCGCCGAGATCCTCGATGGCGACCGTCTCCTGTGCGCCGCCTTCCAGGTCCTTCACGCTTGCACTCGTCGCGCTCTCGAGGATGACGACGTACCGCGCGCCGCACTGGTTGGCTTCCTTCAGCAGCTTGCCGACGTTCTTCGTGCTCTTGTACGTCCGGCGCGCATGCAGCGGCTCCACCTCATGCCGCTCCGGATGCCACGGCTCCACGCCGCTGCGCACGACGCCACGCCGAAGTGCCGACAGCGTCGGCCCCAGAGCTGCCTGCGCACCCTCGTCATCCGTCGTGACGACGAACACCTCCGGACACGTCGGCACGCGCCGGTCCAGCGCACGCAGCAGGTCCGTCCCTTTCGGCATCAGGTTCTTGTCGTCGAGCAGATTCCCCAGGACCACGTCGCCCATGGCGAACCCGACCGCCGGCGTCGCCGGACCGCCCAGCAGTTCGACGAGCTTGTCGTACCGACCGCCACCCGCCACCGCGCGCTCGCCCTCGGCGATCACCTCAAAGACCGTGCCGGTGTAGTACGCCAGGCCTCGCACGATCGCGTGGTTGACCTCGACCCACTCGCCCAGCGACGCATCGCCCGCGCTCGAGGCCGCCCTCGCCGCCGCGTCGAACGCATCGACGTCGAGTCCGATCTTCGACGCCTCAGCGCCGAACGCCTCTTCCTTCATCTTCGGACGCTTGTCGAGCAGGGCGAACGCCGCGTCAATGCCGCCGGTGCCGACGCCGGCCTCGCCGAGCAGTCGCTCGATGACCTGGCGGTCACTCGCCATGATCCGCATGTCCGACGCCGAAAAGCCAAACTCCAGCAGCGCATCGGCTCCGACGCCCATGCATTCGGCATCGATCGCCGCCTTCGCGTCCGCCTCCTCACCCCCCGGCAGCCCGAGCACATCCACGTTCCACTGCAGGAACTCGCGCAGCCGCCCGCGCTGGGGCCGCTCTGCCCGGAAGAACGTCGGGATGCAGAACCACCGTGTCGGCCTGGGAAGCTGGGCTGCCCGGGCGGCGTACATCCGGGCCAGGGTCGGCGTGAATTCCGGCCGCAACGCGTACGTGTCATCCCCACCCTGGCGCTGGAAGCTGAACAGCTCCGAGACGATCCCCTCGCCGCTCTTGACCGTGTACAGCTGGAGATGCTCGAACGTCGGCCCGTCGATCTCGTCGAACCCGTGCCGCAGCGATACCCGCCGCCACGTCTCGGTGATGTACCGACGTCGAAGCAGATCCTCCGGATACAGATCCCGCGTGCCCGTCGGGCGCTGGAAAGAGGGTGTGGACATAGGGGGGAGGGTAGGAGGGCAGGCACAGAGGCACAAAGGCACGCAGGCACTGAGGAAGCGGCCTTCTCCCGCCTTTCCCCCCTTTGTCCCTCTGTGCCTTTGTCCCTCTGTGCCTTCCCCCACTACCATCCCCCCCATGCCGAGCATCACCATCGACGGCCGCGAATGTGCGTTTGAGCAGGGGCAGACCATCCTGCAGGTCGCCAATGCCAATGGCATCGACATTCCGCAGTACTGCTATCACGACGGCCTCAGCATCGTCGCCTCGTGTCGCATCTGCCTCGCCGAGGTCTGGGCGCCCAACCCGCGCAACGACAACAAGCTCGAACCCATCCCCAAGCTGCTGCCCACCTGCCAGACGCCCGCCGGCGACGGCCAGGTCGTCTACTCCACCAGCCCCAAGGCCATCGCCAACCAGAAGGCCGTCATGGAGTACCTCCTGATCAACCACCCCCTCGATTGCCCCGTGTGCGATCAGGCCGGTGAGTGCCACCTGCAGGACTACTCCTACGAGTACGGCCGCGGCGTCAGCCGCTTCGAAGAGACCAAGGTCAAGCAGCCCAAGAAGGACCTCGGCCCGCACGTCTACCTCTACAGCGACCGCTGCATCATGTGCAGCCGCTGCGTGCGCTTCACCCGCGAGGTCACCGGCACCGCCGAACTCGTCGTCGAAGGTCGCGGCAACACCGAGCAGATCGACATCTTCCCCGGCGTGCCGCTCGACAACGAGCTCTCCGCCAACGTCATCGATCTCTGCCCCGTCGGCGCCCTGCTGGATAAGGACTTCCTCTTCACCCAGCGCGTCTGGTTCCTCAAGAGCACACCCAGCATCGATGGCATCACCGCCGGCGGCGACAACATCTACATCGAGCACAATCAGGGAGACATCTTCCGCCTCAAGCCGCGCGAGAACCTCGAGGTCAACAAGTGGTGGATCTCCGACGAGATCCGCTACGGCTGGAAGTTCGTCCACCGCGAGGATCGCCTCGCCAGCCCCGTGAGCGAGCGCTTCGGGCGTCGCGTCTCCTGCGACTTCGCCCGAGCGTACGACGAGGCCATCGAAGGCCTCCGCTCCACCGTTGAGAAGGGCGGACGCCTTGCCGTCATGATCAGCCCGATGCTGCCCTGCGAGGAGGCCTATCTCCTGGCCCGGGCGGCACGTGCCATCAGCAACGACGCCCAGCTCGTCGTCGGCCCCATCCCGCGCCAAGGTGAGGACAAGACCTTCCCCGGCGGCTACACCATCTACGCCGAGAAGGCGCCCAACGCACGCGGCGTGCGGCGCGTCCTCGAAGCCATGGCCGGTGGGTCCGAAGTCCTCTCCTATGAGCAGTTCCTGCCACGCCTCCAGGGCACCGAGTTCAGCGCACTGCTCCTGTCGGGCAACTACCCCAGCGAGTGGACCACCGACGAGTTCGCCAACGCCTGCGACGCAAAGTTCACCGTCCTCATCGACACCCTGCCGACCACGCTGACCGATCGGGCCAACGTTGTCCTCCCCGGCGTGACCTGGGCCGAGAAGGCGGGTGTTTTCGAGAACGCCACCGGCAAGCTGCAGGCATTCGAGGCCGCTCTCCCCGTCCTCGCCGGCGCACAGAGCGAAGGCCAGATCGCCATGGACCTGCTCGCCCTGACCGACGGCGTCGCCTCCAGCAGCACCGGCGCCCGGGCCGATGCCATGGTCGTCACCGTCGATGAAGGACCCGGCCAGGTCCCGTCCTCCACCAGCGTCGTCATGCCGCGAGCCACGCAGCGCTACAACGCCGCCAACGTCCGCCGCGAAATGGCCGCCGAATTCGACGGCCTGTCCGTGTTCGAGACCGACGTCAGCTACCCCACCGTCTCCGCCAGACAGGAGCCGGACATGGAAGTCGTCGAGCTCTAAGCAGATACGCGCGAGATGCGGACGTCGTCGTTAATCCGTGTCTTCCCCGTTGCCGAGGCAAGGGAGCCTTGCTTCAGCAGACTTTCGATTGCTCCCCGGATCTCTTTGCGCTGATATTGGCCGAACGCGGAGCGGACAACTCGCTCAATGAGAACTCCTCGCTTCGG
>JBCBTA010000149.1:0-7593 GCA_039818905.1 Planctomycetota bacterium | reverse complement strand
TGACCTATCGCATTCTGGTGCATGGCTTCGGAAGCTCCACCGGTGACTTCGAGCTGAAGGTCGGCGAAGACGGCGTGCCGTGCTTCGATGCGCCGGACTGCGCTCCCCCACCGCCTCCGCCCGCCAATGACTTCTGCCAGGATGCCGAGCCCCTCGGCCCGCTGCCCGCGTTCGCCAGCGGATCCACCGTCACGGCGACACCCGACACGGGCCTGATCGAAGGTGATGTCTGCGGCACCACCATCAGCGCACCAGGTGTCTGGTACTCGCTGATCGGCAACGGCAACATCCTCACGGCGTCACTGTGCGCCGGATCGACCGACTACGACTCGAAGATCAGCGTCTTCTGCGGCGACTGCGAGTTGCTCTTCTGCGTTGATGGCAACGACGACTTCTGCGGCCTGCAGTCCGAGGTGTCGTGGTGCTCCGAGCCCGGACGCGAGTATCGCATCCTGGTGCACGGCTTCAGCGCCTCGGCGGGCAACTATGGTCTCGATGTGACCGACTCCGGTGTACCGTGCGACAGCCCGGCGCCCTGCGAGCCCTGCGACGTCGTCTGCGCTGCCGACGCGACGCCTGAGGGTGAGCCGGTTTGCTTCGACGAATACGACGACATGTTCAACGGCGGCTGCAACTCCGCCACGCCTGTCTTCTCACCCATCGTCTGCGGCGAGACGGTGTGCGGCACGGCCGGCACGTTCCTGTTTACCGACCCCTTCCTCGGAACCGTCGAGTTTCGTGACACCGACTGGTATGCCCTGACGCTGACCGAGGCGTCAACGGTGACCTGGACCGTCGAGGCCGAGTTCGAGGTCCTCGTTGGCATCGTCGAGGGCGACGGCTCCGGCACCTGTGAAGGCACCACCGGTTTCTTCGCCGATTCTGCGGTTGGAGAGCCGTGCGTCCGCACGAGCGTGAGCTTCGATCTGCCCTCGGGCACGTACTTCCTCTTCGTCGCGCCCGCGACCTTCTCCGGCGTCCCCTGCGGCGCGGAGTATCAGGCTGAGGCTGACTGCGTCGCGCTTCCGACCGGTGCATGCTGCCTGATCGACATCGACGAGTGCCTGCAGCTGGCCGACGTCGAGTGCACGTCGCTCGGTGGCCTGTACCAGGGCGATGACTCCTGGTGCACCCCCGATCAACTCGGGGACCAGGGTCGCTACGTCCTCGGCAACGCCGGA
Source organism: Planctomycetota bacterium (assembly GCA_039818905.1). Classification (GTDB taxonomy): domain Bacteria; phylum Planctomycetota; class Phycisphaerae; order Phycisphaerales; family UBA1924; genus JBCBTA01. The sequence goes on along the minus strand of JBCBTA010000149.1, from coordinate 6,412 downwards.
AGTCCTCCCGCTCATGGCGGCGATGATGACGACGATGATGACGGCAACAACGGGGACGACGACGACGGCGACAGTGACGACGATGACGGGGACGACGACGACGGCGATGACGCGGATCGGCTTGCCTATCAGCAGCAGTCCGGTGCGTATCAGGCCATCGTCAAGGACATCTTTGTCTTCGATCGTGAACACACCTTGATGCGCCGCGACGGCGACGATGACGACGATGGCGACGACGACGACAGCGACGATGGCTGCGACGACGACGACTGCCCCGACTGCGATGACGACGATGACGGCGCCGGCAACGCGCCCGACTGTGGTCTTCGCCTGGATCGCCTACGCGGCTGCTGCAGCTACGCCTTCGACTTCGAGGCCGATGGCGCCGCCATGTTCCTCGACTACGACGGCTCGACCATCCGCATCCATGGCACCGCCTTCGGTGGCCTGGTCGGCTGCGACGGCTTCGACAGCTCCGATTCCAGCCTCGTCGAGATCGACGTTGTCTACAACGTGGTCACCGTGGTCCCGGGCGACGACGACCTGCTTGGTCTCGAGCCTGCCTCTGGAACGTTGACGTGGTTGGCTGATGGCACCGTCTATGACCTCTTTGGCTTCCCCTTCTCCGAGACGAGTCACGGCGGCGGCGACGACGATGACGATGACGATGACGACGGTGGAAACGGCGGCGTCGATGGCGGCGAGGGCCTGCCCGCCGATGCGATCTTCCGCTTCGGTGACGGCGACGACAATCTGTCGGATCTCTTCGGCACCGGCCCCCTGGCCCAAGGCTCGCCCGACAACTACGTTCCGCAGTCCCTGTGGAAGTTCACCGCGATGCCCGATGGTGTCGCATGTCCGACCCGACCCGAGAATGACGAGTGTGAAGACGCGTTCGGCCCGCTGGTGATCCCGTCCATGACCGCCGGGACGACCACCCTGGCGAACACCGATGACGGCTTCCCCACCTGCGGCTCCGCATCGATCACGTCACCGGGCGTGTGGTACACGGTCTTCGGTACCGGCACCACCATGACAGCTTCGCTGTGCAGTGGCGCAACCGGGTTCGACAGCAAGCTCTCGGTGTTCTGCGGCGACTGCGTCGTTCCCGTCTGCATCGACGGCAACGATGACTCCTGCGGCCTCCAGTCGGAGGTCAGTTGGTGCTCGCAGATCGGCGTCGAGTATCTCATCCTCGTGCACGGATTCGGCGGCCAGAGCGGCGACTTCGAGCTCATCCTGACCGAGGATGGCACGATGTGCTCTCCCGACGTCAACTGCCTGCCGACCGGTGCGTGCTGCGACCTCTCAACCGGCGCATGCACGATCACCGATCAGCCTGCATGCGAAGCTGCCGGCGGCGTGTATCAGGGTGACGACACCACGTGTGGCGGATCCGGATACACCGTCGAGACGTGCACCAGCCCGTTCGAGGACATTTCCGCGACCGGTCTCAACCTGGGTCTCTTTGACGAAGCGATCGCCGGCAGCGTCTCGCTCGGCTTTGCCTTTGACTTCTTCGGTGGCACCTACACGCAGGTTGATGTCAGCGACAACGGCTGGATGTCCTTCGATCCTTCCTTCGATGCATCGTTCACCAATGATCCGATCCCGGATCCGGCCGACCCGAACAACCTGATCGCACCGCTGTGGGACGACTGGGATTCGGGGCTGGGCGATGTCTACGTCGAGACGCGAGGCCTTGCGCCGAACCGTCGCTTCATTCTGCAGTTCACCAACGTGCCGCAGTTCTTCGACATCGACTCCAACACCTTCCAGGCCGTTCTGTTCGAAGGCTCGAACGTGATCGAGTTCCGCTATGGCCCGATCACACCGGAAGGCTTCGCTGGTGACAAGAGCATCGGCATCGAGGACGCGGCCGGCCTGGTCGGCTTCAGCGTGCCGGGCTCCGCCGTCGCCGACGGTGACTGCCTCCGCTTCACGCCCTTTGATGATCCCAACCCGTGCCCAACGCCGACGTCGTGCGAGGCTGACATCAACCAGGACGGCCAGACGGATCTGGGTGACTTCCTGATCCTCGCCGAGAACTTCGGCCAGGTGCACGCCACCGCCACGCAGGGCGACCTCGACGGCAACGGTGTGATCGACCTGATGGACTACAACACGCTGATCAACGACTTCAACTGCGGCGGCTGATCAGCCGCGGCACATCCTGAAGCACCATCCCCCCGGCGCCCGACGGCGCCGGGGGTTTTGGTTTTCTGGGTGCGCGTCGCGCCCCATAAACCCATGCCCATGCCCCCGTTGGGTATGTCCTACCACGGTGTCCTTGAATACGTGAATTCCCGTAGTAATCTCGGTTGAGGGTGAGCGCCGGGTTCGGTGGGCGGACCGGCTGCAACTCGAAGGGACAACCGAGAGATGAAGAGCCTGATCAAGAAGGTTCCCGGCGCGCAGATCGTGGCCCGGCGGCTGCGCATTGCGCGCAAGGGAAACGTCCGCACGTTCGTGCTCGACATGTTTCCGCGCGATTCGATCGGCGCAGAGATCGGTGTGCACAAGGGCGACTTCGCCCGCAAGATGATCGATGAAGTCGCGCCGTCCGAGCTCTATCTCATCGATCCGTGGGAGCACCAGACATCGGAGACGTACCGCGAGGCATGGTTCGGCGGCAAAGCGCTCAACGGCCAGACGGAGATGGACGAGCGCCATGATCAGGTCTGCCGCCGCTTCAACCGGGAGATCGCCACAGGGCAGGTGCTGATTCGCCGCGGGTACTCAAGCGACATGCTCGAGCAGTTCCCAGACGAGTACTTCGACTGGGTCTACATCGACGGCAACCACCTGTACGAGTACGTCAAGAGCGACCTGGAGATCAGCCTGCGCAAGACCAAGCACGGCGGGTTCATCGCCGGCGACGACTACAAGGTCGGCGGATGGTGGCAGAGCGGTGTCAAGGAAGCGGTAGACGAGTTCACGGCCAACGGGGACGCTGAACTCGTCACTCTTCGCAATGGACAGTTCGTGTTTCGCAGGCGGTGATTGTGTCGTCGTGACAGCATTCTTGTCGCGCATCGTGCCAGCACGATGATCCCCTTCTGACCTGCCTCGCCGGCATGCATCGTGTGTCGGCGGGTACTATCGCGACCTCGGCGTGTCGCCGAACGCGACACCGAGCAAGAAGCTCGGGCGACCGGTCGAAGGGAAGCCCCATGTCGGCACATGACATTGCAACCGAGCGACGCTTCCTGTTCTCGTCCATTGCGGGCAATGCCCTCATCGGGTGCGTTGGTGCAGCCATCGCCGTCCTGTCGTCTTCGCAGGCCATCCTCCTCGATGCACTGTTCAACCTGACGTACCTCGCCTCCGGTCTCTTCACGCTGAAGGTCGCTCGCCTGGTACATCAGGGTGACGATGCGCATTTTCCCGCGGGCTATGCGTACTTCGAACCGCTGGTCAACGGCATCAAGGGACTGCTGGTGCTGGGCGTCTCCGTGATGGCGCTGGCGGGCGCGGTCGAGGCGCTGTTCAGTGGCGGGCGGGAGATCTCCCCCGGGCTCGCCGTCGGCTACGGCGTCTTCGCCACCATCGTCTGCTGGATCATCGCGCTACTGACACGACGCGGAGCGAAGCGCACCAGCAGCCCGCTGCTGCAGGCCGATGCGCTGAACTGGGTCATCAACGGCGCGATCTCTTCCTGCGTCCTCGCGGCGTTCATCGGGATGGCCCTCATCCGCGACACGGCACTCGACGGTCTTGTGCCATACGTCGATCCGGGGCTGGTGCTCGTCGTGGTCCTGATCTCCATCAGCGCCCCCATCCGCATGGCGTGGACGGCCCTGATGGAACTGCTCAATCGTGCGCCGACGCCCGAAGTGACCACGCAGGTGCGCACCATCGTGGAGCAGGCACTGGCGGGGCTTCCGGTGCAGTCACTCGCCGTGCGCGTCGTGCAGCCCGGCAGGACGCGCATCGTGCTGGCGCACGTCGTCCTGCCAAGGGACTTTGCAGTGAGTCGGCTCGCCGACTTCGATGCCGTCCGAACCGCCGCGAACACGAAACTGCAGGCGCAGCATGCCTCCACGATCTGCGACATCGTCTTCACGGCAGACCCAGCGCTGGGCGCCCCTGTGTCGCCGGCACCATGATCTTGGCTCACCTTCGACACGCAGTGGTTCGTTGACATGCTTCGTCATGGCACGCAGCCAAAGTCGTTGCCAGAACCGTGACGTCGCGCAGGACGAGGGCACCAAGGCTCGACGCAAGCACGGTGAAGCTGGCAGTGTGGCCGGATCGCCTTAGCGGCGAGCCGCAGTCGCATCAGCAGTCAGCGTCACCAGTTCATGGACGGTGAATTCGCCGTTGCTCCACACGGCGCGCGGGAACGTCCCCGACATCGACAGCGGCAGTGACTGGCCTTCGGTGACGATGTAGCGCGCACCGGACTGCGCCACGATGTCGCCACCGCGCTCACGTAGCGCGACGTCGAACTGTTCGCGCAGCTCCTGCTCCCGTGCGCTGCGCTGCTGCGGATCGACGTCCCACCACCATGCATGCAACTGGTGCATGCCAAGCAGCGCCATGCGATCCTCCCACGCGAACACGGGCTCGCCCGCATAGAACAGCAGCGCACCATCGCGCAGCTCACCGAATGTGCGTCGATGCGATCCAATGCGCCATCCGGCCATGTAAGGCGGTGTGATGAAGACCGCGTCCTCGGGCGTCTGATTCCTGGCCCAGATCTGCACACGCTCCCATGAGCCCGGCGCCGATGACGCGTGCCACGCATATGGACTGGTGGCGACGCCATGGGCGGCCAGCAGAATGATCGAAAGTGCCGCGGGCATGGCAAGGCGGGGCCGGGCGACCATCATGCGAGCCTCGCCACGCTGGCTGAGCACGATCAGCATGATCGTCACGGCCCCGAGGACAGCCGCGGCTTCGAGCCCGAAGACCTGGGAGGGGAACATGGCAAGTCCGACCAGGGCACCGGCGGCGTACACACCCCGACGGCCGCCGCATCGCATGGCAGTGAGACACCACGTCGCCGCGAGCACCAGCGACACGATCTGCACCAGCATGAATGAACGCGGCGGCATCAGTCGCCAGATCATCGGGTCGCGTGCGCCAAGCGCGATCAGCGCCATGCCCGCGAGCGGGAAGGCGAGCGATGCGATCCCGAATGTGATCAGCCGGTGGCGCACGGTCATTGCCTCATCGCACACGTCGCGCTGGCGCAGCAGACCGGGCACCGCTGCGCAGCCAAAGCCCACGACCAGCAGCAGGCTGCCCCATGATGTCCACGGAACGGCGAAGGGATCGATCAGCGGTGCGTACAGCGTGCCGCCCAGTCGTCGGTAATCATCAGCCGCACCGACATCGACACCCCACTGCGTGCGCACCAGAAGCGCGATTGCAGCACCGACCAGAATGAGCACGGCGACGAACGCCAACCGTGCGGCGTCGCGGTACCACAACCACGCAGCGCCGACACACCACGTTGCCAGGAGATACGCAGCCGTCTGTCCATGCACCGGAACCGCGACGACGGCGATGAGCAGCGACGCGACGAGGTACCCCTTCGCGAACAGCGCGACACACAGAAAAACCAGTGGAAGGACGCCCAGCGTCGCGGTGAGTTCAACGTCGGCGAGAGAGACGAGACCGAAGTAGTTCTGTTCCTTCGGGATCACGAAGACCAGCGCGACGGCGCTGCCGCAGACCACCGCAGCAATGCTGTGGTCGCGCCGACCGAAGAGGAGTGAGCGTCCGAGCCGGGCGAGCACGATGGCGCCGGCCGCGGCGATCCCGAGGGTCAGAAGCAGCGACGCCAGGCCCCACCAGTGCTTCGGCGCGACCGTCGCCAGCGGATACCAAAAGAGGCTTCCGGTGGCATCGAACGCCTGCAGGTAGGGATCGCCGATGAGGGCTCCGCGAAACCGGAACGCCACGGCCTGGACCAGGTACTGGGCCTGGTCGGCGATGCCGAAGCGGTACTGACAGACGCACAGCGCCGCCAGTGCACATGCTGACGCGAGGCCCCCTTCCGTGAGCTGGCGCGCAGCGCCAGCCCACGACGTGTTCTTCCCCCTCGTACCCCACAAAACGGTGGCAGCATAACGTCCGAGAACCTGTGGACAATGGAAAGCTCACCGAATCCGCGCAGGTGATCTGCCGAGATTGAGGGGGAGCCGAAATCGGTCCCTAGCAATGCTGTCACGGAGGGTTGCGCTCCCCCATACTGCCCCCGGGAAAACATCTGGCCTTTTCGCAGGTCCGGAGCGAATCCGGATTGGCTGTCAGGCGAACCGCGCCTCATCGGGTTTCGATCCGGGGCAGCCATGTAGGAAGAAAGAGAAGGAGCCTTTCAGGATGGGACTATCAGCTTCTCGATGCGGCGCCTCGGCAGCCGCGTGTCTTGCCCTCGCGAGCGCCTCGCTGCTGCTCGCCG
>JBCBTA010000148.1:0-7618 GCA_039818905.1 Planctomycetota bacterium | reverse complement strand
GATCGCCGCCAAGCCGAGCATGATGATGCCCGGCGGCGGGGGTGGGGGTGGCGGTCACGCCGGTCACGGCGGACAACCCATGGCCGCCGGCGAGATGCGCGTCGAGGTTCCCGACCGCTTCGTGTTCGGGCTCAAGCCGGTCTACGCCGCGTACTTCGCGGCACAGGAAGCTCTGGCCGCCGACGACCTTGGTGGTTTCGTTCAGGCTAGTGACGACGTCGAGTCCGCGATCGGGCTCGTCGATTCGGTCGGTCTGGTGGGAGAGCCGCTCGGCGCGTGGCGCCGCGCTGCTTCACGGCTGACGCTCTCAAGACCGCCCACGGACATCGAGGCCGCCCGGGCTGCCTTTGAGCGGATGTCAGCAGCAGTCATCGACCTGCAGGAACGCTTCGGTCACCGCGGGAGCGAGACGTGGCACGTTGCCTACTGCCCCATGGCTTTCGACAACAAGGGTGCCGAGTGGCTTCAGCGGGGAACACAGATCAACAACCCGTACTTCGGTGACGAGATGCTGCGTTGCGGCGAGGTCCGCACCCCGTTCCCGCCACTCGGCGAGGCCAGCGAGGCGACACACGGGCACGAGGGGCACGACCATGAGTGACCCCGCGCCCAGCTACACCAAGGGACCGCTCGCGACCCTCATCCGGTTCTGCATCGAGCAGAAACTCGTCGTCGTCATCCTGACAGCCGGCATCATGTTCTGGGGTGTGCTCGCCGCGCCATTCAATTGGGACCTCGGCGGCGTGCCGCGCAACCCTGTGGCCGTCGACGCCATCCCAGATATCGGCGAGAACCAGCAGATCGTCTTCACCGAATGGCCTGGACGAAGCCCGCAGGACATTGACGACCAGATCAGCTACCCACTGACGGTAGCGCTGCTAGGCCTCCCAGGCGTCAAAGACGTCCGCAGCTACTCGATCTTCGGCTTCAGCACGATCTACGTCATCTTCGAGGACGACATCGAATTCTACTGGTCGCGGTCGCGCGTCCTCGAGAAGCTCAACAGCCTCCCCTCCGGCACACTCCCGCCGGGAATCTCACCCGCGCTCGGCCCCGACGCGACTGCCCTCGGCCAGGTTTTCTGGTACACGCTCGAGGGCCAGGACAAGGATGGCAACCCGACCGGAGGCTGGGACCTTCACGAGCTGCGGTCCGCGCAGGACTTCATCGTGCGCTATCAGTTGGCGGGTGTCGCTGGCGTTGCGGAGGTCGCTTCGATCGGCGGATACGTGCAGGAGTACCAGGTCGACGTCAACCCCGATGCGATGCGTGCCGCGGACATTTCACTCGAGCAGGTCATCGGAGCCGTGCGCGGAAGCAACCTCGACGTCGGCGCCCGCACCATCGAGATCAACAAGGCCGAGTACATCGTGCGAGGCCTCGGGTTCCTTGAGAGCGTAGAGGACCTTGACCAAACCGCGGTCACTGCGCGTGACGGCACGCCCATTCTGCTGCGCGACATCGCGACAGTCAGCCTGGGTCCGGCACTCCGTCGTGGCGCGCTGACCAAGGGCGGCACCGAGGCGGTGGGGGGGGTCGTCGTGGTGCGCTACGGCGAGAACCCGCTCGCCGTGATCGAACGCGTCAAGGAACAGATACAGCAGGTCGGCTCGGGACTACCCACCAAGGTGCTCGCGGATGGGACCGAGAGCCAGATCGCCATCGTGCCCTTCTACGACCGCACAAAGCTCATCAACGAGACGCTCGGAACCCTGAACTCGGCCATCACCCAGCAGGTGCTCGTGACGATCGCCGTCGTCGTCCTCATGGTCATGCACCTCCGGAGCAGCTTGCTCATCAGCTCCATGCTCCCGCTCGCCGTGCTAATGACGTTCATCGGGATGAAGTCGTTCGGTGTCGATGCCAACATCGTTGCGCTCTCGGGCATCGCGATCGCCGTGGGCACGATCGTCGACATGGGCATCGTGCTCTGCGAGAACATCCTCCGCAGACTCGAGGAGGCAGCGGACACGGACGACCCGCGTGAGGTTGTGTTCAGGGCCAGCTGCGAGGTTGGCAGCGCGGTGCTGACGGCGGTGCTCACCACGGTCGTGAGCTTCTTGCCGGTGTTCACCATGGAGGCCGCCGAGGGCAAGCTCTTCAAGCCGCTGGCCTACACGAAGACGTTCGCGCTTCTGGCTTCCATCATCATCGCGCTGACCATCATCCCGCCGGCGGCCCACGCGCTCTTCGGCTTCCGCATCCGAGCGAAGTCTCTCAAGACCGCCGCGTCGGCGGTGCTGCTCGCCTTGGGTGTTGCCGTTGCGGTGTTTGTGCAGCCGCTCGCCGGCGCAATCGTCGCCGGTTTCGGCCTGTTCTACCTCGTGCGACCGATGCTGCCATCGCTCGCCGCCCGCGGGGTGCAGTGGGCGGCCAACCTCGTTGCTGTGGCTGTTGTGCTCGTCGCGCTCGCGGGGTCGTGGGAACCACTCGGACCCAACCCCGGACTCCTCGGCAACACGCTGTTCATCGCTGTCACGATTGCGATCCTCCTGGCGGTGTTCCTCCTCTTCCGCGCCGCCTATCCGCACATGCTCGCGTGGGGATTGAGACACAAGGTCATCGCGCTCTCGCCCGCTGTCGCGGTCGTGCTGATCGGCGTCACGACGTGGCTCGGATTCGACCGTGTCTGGGGCTGGCTTCCTGAGTCGATACGTCGAACCGAACCGGCCGTCCAGGTGGCCCATTCGTTCCCGGGGCTTGGCAGTGAGTTCATGCCATCACTCGACGAGGGCGCGTTCCTCTACATGCCGACCACAATGCCGCACGCGTCGATCGGTGAGACCGTCGACGTGCTCAGCGCGCTCGACCGGGCCATCATGTCCGTTCCAGAAGTGGAGCTCGCCGTTGGCAAGATCGGCCGCGCAGAGAGCCCACTCGACCCCGCGCCGATCTCGATGGTCGAGACGGTTATCCAGTACGCCAGTGAGTACAAGACCGACGCGGACGGACGGCGAATCCGCTATCGCTACGACATCGCTCGCGGCGCCTTCGAGTTCGACGATGAGGGTCATCTCATCGAAGACCCCGACGGCCGGCCGTTCCGCCAGTGGCGCGACCACATCGAGACACAGGACGATATCTGGAAAGAGATCGTCGCGGCCGCGGAGATCCCCGGCACCACATCGGCGCCGAAGCTCCAGCCCATCGAGACGCGCATCGTCATGCTCCAGTCCGGCTTCCGCGCCCCCATGGGCATCAAGGTCTTCGGTCCCGACCTGGAGTCCATTGATAGCTTCGGGCTTGAGCTCGAGCGGCTGCTCAAGCAGGTGTCTTCCGTCGAGGCCGCCGCCGTGTTCGCTGACCGGGTGGTCGGGAAGCCTTACCTCGAGATCGACATCGACCGAGAGCGCATCGCTCGCTACGGGGTGAGCGTCACGGGATTCCAAGAGGTCATCGAGGTTGCCATTGGTGGCAAGCCACTCACGATGACCGTCGAGGGGCGCGAGCGGTACCCGGTCCGTGTGCGATACCAGCGCGAACTCCGCGATGAGCTCGAGACCCTCGGCGACATCCTGGTGCCGACGCCCGACGGCCGCCAGATCCCGGTCCGTGAACTCGCGGATATCGAGTATCGGCGTGGCCCACAGATGATCAAGGCCGAGGACACATTCCTGGTCTCCTACGTGCTCTTCGACAAAAAGCCCGGGTACGCCGAGGTCGATGTCGTCGAGGACTCGCAGGCGTTCATCCAGCGCGCGATCGACAGCGGCGAGCTCGTGGTGCCGGCCGGGGTGAGCTTCGAGTTCGCCGGATCGTACGAGAACCAGGTCCGGGCGGCCAAGCGCATGAGCATCGTGCTTCCGCTCTCCCTTGGCGTCATCTTCTTGCTGCTGTACTTCCAGTTCCGATCGGTCGGCATCACCCTCATGGTGTTCAGCGGTGTTTTCGTCGCTTGGGGCGGCGGTTTCATGATGCTCTGGCTCTACGGCCAGGACTGGTTCATGGACATAGCACCGTTCGGCATCGACCTTCGCGAACTGTTCCAGGTGCGATCGTTCAACCTCAGCATCGCCGTATGGGTTGGCTTCCTCGCGTTGTTCGGCATCGCGACGGATGACGGCGTCGTTATGGCGACTCGCATCAAGCAGTCGTTCGATGAGCACAAACCCACAACGATCGAGGGCGTTCGTGCCGCGACCGTAGAAGGGGCGCACCTGCGTATCAGAGCCGCGCTCATGACGTCCGCGACGACCATCCTCGCGCTGCTCCCGGTGCTCACCTCTACCGGACGCGGCTCGGACATCATGGTTCCGATGGCGATCCCGACCTTCGGCGGGATGACCGTCGCCCTGATCACGCTCTTCGTTGTTCCAATTCTTTACTCAACGAGCCGCGAGTGGCAGCTCCGTGCTGCACGGCTCACCGCAAAACCCGCACCCACGGAGGGCGCCGCATGAGCAACGTCTGCACGCGCGTCGCATCTCTCTCGTTTCACCCCGGCAAAGCCGGAAGGAGTTTCTCATGATCTCTCGTACGACCACAGCCCTGTGCTGTGTTGCCGCGGCCATGTCTCTGGCCGTGACAGCTCCCGCGTTCGCTCAGGCCCACAGGGGCCACGGAGGCGAGTCGCACGCCCGGCAAGGCGCGCACGGCGAACCCGTCAACAAGATGTGCCCCATCGGCAAAGAGCCGATCGATGGCAAGACCTTCGCCAAACACGATGGCAAGACCGTTGGATTTTGCTGCCCGGGATGCGACAAGGCGTTCATGAATTGGGAAGAAGACCGTCGCAGCACCTTCGTGCTCGCGGCGATGCGTGGCGATGAGCCAGGTGGGCATGACGGACACGCCGCGAACGCCAAGGAAGAAGTCAAGGGCGACCCGTACCTGCTCGACACATGCCCCGTGTCGGGTCAGAAGCTCGGCTCGATGGGCGACCCGATCGTTCGTACAGTTGAAGGGCGCGAGGTCAAGCTGTGCTGTGGCGGTTGTGTGGGCCGGCTCGAGGCCGACCCCGCGAAGTACTTCGCCGAGATCGACAAGGCGATCGCCGAACAGCAGATGCCGTTCTACCCGCTCGATACCTGTATCGTGACGGGCGAGCCGCTTGCCATCGACGGCGAGGACATCGCGATCAATCATGTCTACAAGAACCGCCTCGTGCGGTTGTGCTGCAAAGGCTGCGTGCGCGATTTCGAAGCCACACCTGCCAAGTACCTTGAGAAACTTGACGAAGCGGTGATCGAGGCCCAGCGCGCCGAGTACCCGCTCGAGACCTGCGCCGTGCTCGAGGGCAGCAAGCTCGGGTCGATGGGCAAGCCGGTCGAGATTGTGGTTGCCAACCGGCTTGTCAAGTTCTGCTGTGCCGGCTGCCAGCCTTCGTTCGAGTCGGATACGGCGAAGTACATGACCCGTCTCGACGAGGCGTGGAAGCCCATCCACGAAGCGCAGGGCAAGCACCCCATCAAGGAAGGACACAAGGACGGTGACCACGGCCAGGACGGTCATGGTGGTCACGGCAACGGTCGCCACGGACACGGCGACGGCTAACAAGAGGAGACATGCGCATGAACACCATCAACCATCGACGCTTCGCACCGCTGCTCGTGCTGCTGGCGTTCATCGCGGCTGCTCCCGCAATGGCGGCTCAGGTCTCCTCCTCGGATGGACCCGGGGAGGAGACGGGGCTGACCAATACCGTGTGTCCGGTGATGCCGGATGAGGCGGTCGACCCGAGCTTCTTTCTCGACCATGACGGCTCGCGTGTGTACTTCTGTTGCCGGCGCTGCGTGCTCCGCTTCGAACAAAATCCGGAGGCCTACGCCGAGTCCTTGGCGAAGGTCATGCCGGTGGCGGTTCTGGACAGCCCGAGCCTGGCCGGAGCTGCAGGTCATGACCACGAGCATCACGAGGGTAGTGATGTTGCCGGAGAATCCCACGCGGACGACCATGACTCAGCTGATGACGGCCTCGGCCACGAGCATGACGGCGGATCGGCTGAGGAGGGGCACGATCACGCGACAGACCATGGCGTGTCACCGACAGCGATGCTCGGCCGATTCCATGTCGTGGTCATCCACTTCCCGATTGCGTTCTTGCTCCTCGGTGCGCTCGTTGAGGCCGCAGGTTTTGTTCGCAAGCAGTGGGGGAATCAGGATGTCGTCCGGCTGCTCACGGCGGTAGGAGCCCTCTCGGCCGTCGTTGCGATGGTGCTCGGACTGCTACATGGTTCCGCGAGCGATTACGCCGGGACGTTGTCGTGGGTGTTCTGGTGGCACCGTGCGCTGGGGATTGCTGTCGCGGTTACCGCGCTTATCGCGTGGTTCGCCGTTGAACGGCGCGCCAGACGCAACGAGACGAGCCGATTCGCTACCGCAGCGTTGCTGGTGTCCGCCGCCTTGGTTGGCGCGGCCGGCCACTTCGGCGGTTCACTCGTCTACGGATGGGAGTACCTGCTGCCATGACGCGCGGAGCCGCCGAGATCTTTGTGCTGGCATTCCCGGACGGCCGGAGAGGGGCTCAAGGTCAGCGTTTGCGCCGCGTTCCCTTCGCTAGCCGAGCGGCCTTCTTGAGCCTCGGAGACATCGTCTCCGCGACGTCAAGCACGCTGGTGTTCTTGAGGTACTCCAGCTGCTTCGAGTGCTGCGCGACGCACAGGCAACCGGGGGGGCATGGGCCCTCCTCGGCACAGTGTCCGAAGCCGAACGAACAGTGGCACTCGATCACGGGGTCGTCGAAGGCTACACAAAGGTCGTACAGCGAGACCTGGTCTGCAGCACGGACCAGTCGTACCCCGCCGCCGACACCGCGTTGTGTCTTTACGAGCTTCTTGCGCGCCAGAGCGTTGACGACCTTGCCAAGCGTCGGCCGCGAGATGCCGGTGAGCTCCACAAGCTCGGGGATCTGCATGCACTCGTCGGGCTCATTGCGCCCGATGAGTCCCATGCATACCGCCGCCATCGCTACCTGCCGTGAGATCATCCACGCCTTCCAAGGCCATCACGGCCGCTCGTTCCAGCATCTTCTTCGAAGGATACGGGCGATCGGAGGCGGGAGCACGCAGACGAGGATCGTGCCTCGCTTGCTTCAATCATTCAAAGAGGATAAGCTTTTCATCTTTAGTGTGTCAACAAGTCGTGCTTGCGCTCAAGCCCGGCAGCGTCTGTCGGCACGGGCACCCCAGAAAGGAGTCAGATCATGACAGCCTCTCGGAAACAGAACCTCCTCCTCCTCATCCCCTTGATGATCGTGGCTACCGCATTCACGACCCCGGCCACCGCACAGGACCACGGCGGCAACGAGCACTCGAAGCACGGGACACAGGCAGCCAGCAGCAACGCGGACATCGTGAAAGAACTCGCCGCGCTCCGCGCCCAGATCGCCCAGCTCGAAGCCTCGCTGCAGCTCGGCCACCGAGCTGCTTCCCCAGACTCCGATGCGACTGCCGAGCACACCACCGAGAAGCACAGCGCGATGGGCAGGATGGGTGGCAAGGGTCAGATGGGCATGAGCGGGATGGGAGCGATGGGCGCCAAGCCCATGGGCGGCATGCGGGGGATGCGCAGCATGATGGGCATGGGCCCGAAGGCGAAAGACGTCGACGGCGCCACCGATGAGATGGAAGTCCGCTCAGATCTCCCGGGGTTCCCTGGCGCATCACACATCTACCACATCG
>JBCBTA010000147.1:0-7628 GCA_039818905.1 Planctomycetota bacterium | reverse complement strand
CTAGTTCTGGTGGGAGCGAAGACAAGCGTGACGGTCGCCATCGCGCAGATCGCGGAATGCACCGGAGATCGTCCTACGGGAGTTGTGCACTTCTCCCAAGAGCACAGCGAACCGATGTCATCGGTGCCCAGGGCTCCGCCCCAAACGACACCGTGCCCGGGCGATGCCGGGCACGGTGTGCAAATCCCCTGTGATGTCCGTCTCGACTCAGCGCCGACGGCGGATGCCGGCTGCGAAGCCGGCTGCGCCGAGCACCGCTGCCGCGCCCGGTGCCGGAACCAGGTTGATCGAGAAGTTATCGATGACCCAGTCCATGTCGCCGGTCGTGATCGCGGCGAAGTAGTCGAAGCTCACCAGATCCGTGGAGGCCGGCAGACCCTCGCCGACGGTCGTGTCGCTGAGCGTGTTGCCGTCGATCATCCAGGTAATGAGGATGTCCTCGCCCGGTGCGCCGGCAATGCGCTCGAACTCCACCGAGAAGGTGTGCTTGAGCTCGTCGTACATGCCGCCGAAGCCCTCTTCGTCCTTGATCGTCTCGGTGCCGCTACCGCCGAGGATGTTGTCGGGGTTGTCCGGCTCGTAGACGATGCGGCTCTTGACGCCCGCGGGCTCTGCATCGCCGATGGGCGTGCGGAACATGAAGCCCGAGTCGTCACCGACGCCCGGGTTGCTGCCGCCATCGAAGTCGCCGTCACTGGTACCGAAACCGCCGGTGCCGATGGGCTGATCGCTGGAGTACAGACCGAAACGGAACTCGGCCGAGTTGCTGAGGTCCGCCAGCGGCTCACTCGTGGCGTTCAGGCGCACATCGAAGCTGACCGTCATGGTGTCACCGAGGTTCGACCCGAGGCTGAGCTTCTGACCGAAGAAGCCGGCCATCTCGGCGTTGCTGCCACGCGCCTGGACGAACAGGGCGTTGCCGGATCCGAGGCCGGCTGCATCATCCGCGATGCTCGGCTCGGGCTTGAGGTTGCCGCCACTGGTCGTGCCGCCGATCGAATACCACTCGATGCCGACATCGCCGGGATCGGTCAGGGGACCTTCGAGCGATCCGTCGTTGTCCCGATCGCCATCGCCGAAGCCGTCAACGATCGCCGCATGGGCTGTTCCCGCCGCAGCAGTCACGGCGAGAACCGACAGGACCGCCATCCACGTGTGCTGGTTCATCAGGTACCTTCCCTCTCTTCGAGTTGCACAAAACTTCGGCCATGCTTGCACACAATGGCCGTCCCCATGCACCCAGTATCCAGCGCAGAGGGGCGCGAGCAACGCGATTCGCGGATTTCACCTGGCACTGTGTATGAGAATAAACTGCACAATAAAGGCGTTATGTGCAGCACAAGAAAAACCCGCGTTGTCGCGTTGATTCGCAGGTCTTTGCGACGACCTCCCCGAGCAGTCCGCGGCGGGGCACTCGCGCTTCCCGATATTGGACGTGCCAGATGCGCACGCACGGAACGGATGCGTAGAGAAGGCGTCACCCCTATGGATGACGCCTTCGCCGATGCGGAAGTGGGCAGAACCGGACTCGAACCAGTGACTTCTGCGGTGTGAACACAGCGCTCTCGCCAGCTGAGCCGTACGCCCGGATGTCATACCGTGCGGCCTGACCAACTGAGCAACATCGCCCCGGCCGCGAAGCTGTCAGAGCCGCGCAGAAAACGAGCTCGCAGTGGCGAGCTCGGTGTGCTGCACGCTCGATTCAGCCCATCTCAGCGACGCCGACGGACAGCGAGCACGCCGCCGAGAAGCACAAGGCTGGCGGAACTCGGCGCCGGGAGGATCGTGTACGTCCCCTCACCACCGCCCTGGCCCCCATAGATGAACCTGCCATCAGTGAAGAACTGGAAGCCATTGGCAGCGACGCCTCCGGGGACGCGGTAGTCGAGACTGACAGGAGCACCGTCGGTCAGAAAAAACGCCGGGAAACCCGGTGCGCTGTCGTCATCCATCTCGTCGAACGTAAACGGTGCGCCCGCGCCATCGACAAAGTCGAACATCACGGTGAGGTCCGAGTTTGAGGCCCGTAGAGTCACCCCTCCGATCGCGGGAATGAACGACTCATCGACGGAGATCGTGCCTGTGTATGACCCGGCGAAGGCACCGGTCGTCACATCAACTTCGACGGGAAAGACCGCCTGCGCACCGGCGGCATTGCTGCTCGCCATCAGCGCGCACGACAGCACTGCGACCAGCCGAATGGTTGTCCTCATGCTTTGCTCCTCCGATCCGACGGCGCAGCCAACGACGTTGCGCTCCGGCGCAGGATCACCTCAGGACGAACCGAGACCGAACGGACTCGGCCAGACCTGCAGTTCAAGTTGGGGAGATGACGTGTTTCCACCGCGATCCGCGCGGCTTCGCTCCCGAGTGCTACGTCGAGATTACACCTGAATGACAAGGTGGCGAGCGGACGGGACCGAAAAACAAGTGCGCTGAACTCCAAGACGCAACGAGGCCCCGATCGACGGGGCCTCGTCCGTGCGCGAGTGGGCGTAACTGGACTCGAACCAGTGACCTCTGCGGTGTGAACACAGCGCTCTAGCCAGCTGAGCTATACGCCCGAATTGTCATGCCGAATGCGCGGCACAGTGGCGATGGGTGGACTCGAACCACCGACCTAGGGTTTATGAATCCCTCGCTCTAACCAACTGAGCTACATCGCCGCGGTTTGTCCCGCGACGGGGTCCGGCCCGATCGCGGTCGAAGAGTATACAGGCGATGGGCCAGGGGCGACTACGTGGAGGCTCCCTCGGTCGGAAGCGTCCACTGAGGCGTCTCGGCGTCGGGGTACTTGCGATTGACGGCCGCGCCGAGCAGGCCCATGAACATGGGCTGCGGACGGAGCGGGCCACCGGTCAGCTCCGGATGGAACTGAGCCGCGATGAAGAACGGGTGGATGTGTTCGGGTGCTCCCTCGGCCGCTTCCCGTGAGTTCGGCAGTTCCAGCACCTGCATGATGGGGTACTCCGGGTGCCGGCCGGAGAAGACCAGACCCGCGGCCTCCAGGCGCTCGATGTAAGACGGGTCCACCTCGTAGCGATGGCGGAAGCGCTGACGCACGCTGTCCTTGCGCCCGAAGAGCTGCCACGCGAGGCTGCCCGGCTCGAGCAGGACGTCCTGACCACCGAGGCGCATGCTGGCGCCGAGCTGCTCGATGCGCTTCTGGTCGGGAAGCTCGCTGATGACCGGGTCGGGCGTGTTGGGGTCGAGCTCCATCGAGTTGGCGTCGGTCAGCCCCATCACATGGCGGGCGTACTCGATGACCGCGACTTGGAAGCCGAGGCAGATGCCGAGGTTGGGCAGGCCGTTCTCGCGGCAATAGCGCACGCAGGCGACCTTGCCCTCGACGCCGCGGGATCCGAAGCCGCCGGGAACGACGACCGCGTCGAGATCGGAGAGGCGGGCCCCGACGTTGTCCTCTGTGATCTCGGGCGTGTTGATCCACACCATCTCGGCCTCGCAGCCGATGTGTGTCGCCGCGTGCTCGATGCCCTTGGCGATCGATGCGTACGCATCGCGCACCGAGGCGTACTTGCCGGTGAGGCCGACTCGGATGTGCCTGCTCTTGGGCGCGTTGAGGCGGCGGACGTAGCTGATCCACCGCTCGCGGGAACGATCCTCGTGCGCAAGATCAACGCGGTCGTGCAGATCAAGCACGCTGAGAATCTCGCGATCGAGCCCCTCTTGACGCATGGACTCGGGAATCTCGTAGACGCTCTTCCGATCGTGCATCGAGAAGACGCGGCGCTGCGGCACGTTGGTGAACATCGCGATCTTCTCACCGACCGTCGGGCTGACCGGATGGGTCGCACGGCAGGCGATGATGTGCGGCTGGATGCCGGCCTCCATGACGCGCTTGACGCCGAGCTGGGCTGCCTTGCTCTTCTGCTCGCCCAGCGCCGGCGGCTCGATGATGTACGTCAGCGCGACGAAACAGACCGAAGCCGGACCCTCTTCGAAGGCGAGCTGACGCAGCGCCTCGATGTAGAAGCCGTTCTCGTAGTCCCCCACCGTGCCGCCGACCTCGACGAAGACGACGTCGGCGGGACGGCGACCGTCGCCGAACATCGCCAGTTCGCGCAGGCGACGCTTCACCTCGCCGGTGACGTGCGGGATCATCTGCACGTCGCGTCCGAGGAAGCCGCCGTGACGCTCGCGCTCGAGGATGTCGCGGAAGATCTGGCCGGAGGTCACGAAATTCCGGTGGCTGAGGTTCTGATCGAGCATGCGCTCGTAGGTGCCGAGGTCCATGTCGCACTCGGTGCCGTCATCGAGCACGAAGACCTCGCCGTGCCGGAACGGGTTGAGCGTTCCGGAGTCGATGTTCAGGTAGCCCTCCATCTTGATGGGAGCGACCGTCATGCCCTTGTCCTTGATCAGCTTCGCCATCGAGGATGCGAAGATCCCCTTGCCGAGACCGCTCATCACCGTGCCGAGGACGACGACGTATCGGTGAAAACCCCGACGATACCCCTCAGGGATCGGGGAGTAGAGCTCGGTGTCAGCGCTGGCGTGGCCCGCGGCGGCGAGGAGATCGGAACCTGCCAATCCCTCGGTGTACGCGGCGAACGTCCTGTCCCTCTGCGTGTCGTCACTTGTGCGGTCGGGCATGTCTTATCGTAACACACTGTGGCGCCACCGACACACGTGCGCCCCGCAGTGAAAGGAACCGACCGTGCCGATACGCCTCCCGATCGCCGCTCTCACCCTTTTTGCCTTCCTGACACCGCTGAGCGGTACTCTCGCGGAGGATGGCACGTGGTGCTGTCTCCGCCACCGGGCCGAAGCCGCGGCGTGGTACGGCGGTGAGGCGGTCGGGCCCCGCTACGACGCCGCGACCGGCGCCGATTTGCGGAACTACCCGCCGGATCGCATCGTTGACATCGAGCACATCGCGCTCACGATCGACATCGAGGACATGAACAAGCCGGCGTTCGAGGCCGAGGCGTGGATCACCTTCCGGCCCATCGGCATGCTCGAGGTGCTGACGCTCGATGCGCGTCAGTTCCGCATCGACGAGGTCGGCCTGCTGAGCGCGACACGTGACGGCATCGGCGTTGACGCGCTGCGCACCCCCGTCGAGAACACACCGCTTGCGTTCAGCTACGACGACGAACAACTGACCGTGCGTTTCGATCCGCCCCTGCTGGCGACCGGCGCGTACACCATGCGCGTGCGCTACGGCGTAGAGGATCCCGTGGACGGGCTCTTCTGGACGCCGGAGAGCGAAGCGTGGCCCGGCCGACCCGCGCAGATCCACACCCAGGGCCAGCCGGAGACCAACTCCTACTGGTTCCCGTGTCGCGACTTCCCGAACGAACGGTGCGGCACATCGCTCGTCGTAACGGCGCCCGAGGGATATCAGGTGTCGTCCAACGGCAGACTCGCGGACGTCACCACACTGTCACGCTCGGTTCGCGGCGAGGACGGCCGGCCCGAGTCCCGCATGTTCGATCGCTACACCTGGGTGCAGGACAAGCAGCACGTCGCGTACCTCGTGACGCTGGTCATCGGCAAATTCGAGATCATCCGCATCAGCTCACCCGACGCAGCCGTCCCCATGGACGTCTGGGTACCCGAGGGCTGGGGTGAAAAGGCCCGCCAGACGTACCGGCACACAGAGCGGATGCTGGAGGTCTTCGAGCAGCGCTTCGACGAGCCCTACCCGTGGGACCGCTACGACCAACTCGTCGTGTGGAACTTCGGTGCCGGCGGCATGGAGAACACGGCGGCGACGACCATGTACGACACCGCCGCGCTTGACGAGATCGCGCTGCGCGATGCCGACCTCGATGGGCTCATCTCCCATGAATTGGCCCATCAGTGGTTTGGTGACCTGCTGACATGCAACACCTGGGCCCACATCTGGCTCAACGAAGGCTGGGCCACCTACTCGACCGCGCTGTGGTACGAGGCGCGCGACGGCTACACCGACGGGTATCAGCGCCGGATGCACGGCACCATGCGTTCACTCGCCCGGCGCGACCAGCTCGAACCGGAGACCACCAACTTCCGCCCCGCCATGGTCTCCACCGTCTATCAGCATCCCTGGGACGTCTTCCGGCGGATCTCCAACCCGTACCCGAAGGGTGCATCGGTCCTGCACATGCTGCGCATGGAGCTCGGCGAGCGCGTCTTCTTCGAGGGTGTCGCGGCGTACATCGATCGCTTCCGTGACGACACCGTGGAAACCGACCAGTTCCGGCGCGAACTGGAGCGTGTCAGCAATCGGAGCCTGGAGCGCTTCTTCGAGCAGTGGACCGCGCGCCCGGGCACCCCGCGCGTCAAGGCCACCGGCACCTGGGACGAGGCACGGGGCGAGCTCAAGCTCATTGTCGAGCAGACGCAGCGCATCGATGCTGACCTTCCCGCCTTCGTCTTCGATCTTCCAGTCACCGTGCTGCTGGCCGATGGTCGGACACACGAGGACGTCATCGCCATCGACGGACGCCGCCACGAGCGGACGTACGCATTCGACCAAGAGCCGTCGTCCGTCCTGATCGACCCGGATCTGCACATCCTCATGGATCTGCACCTGCATATGCCGGAGGCCTACCTGCGCGGTGCTCTCGTACAGACCAGCAGCCTACCCGCACGGCTCGATGCAGCGCACGCCCTGCGATCGAAGAACACGTCGCGTGTGCGCGCAGCACTTCGCGATGTGCTCATCGATGCGGACGAGATGTATGAAGTTCGCCGTGCGGCGGCGACGTCGCTTGGTGAAATGATCGCACTGGATGCGTTGGCGCAGGCGGCAACCGCCGGTATCGAAGACCCGCGCGTGCGTCTGGCAGTCATCGAGGCGATGGGCGCGACCGGCGATCCCCGCATGCTCGCGTATCTGCGCACCAGCGCGAGTGATGCCGAGATCAGCTACGCCTGCCGAGCCGCTGCACTGGAATCCGTCGGTATGCTTGGCGACGGCTCGGACCTTCCCCTGCTGCTCGCGGGGCTGGACGTCGAGTCACAGCACGACAATGTGCGAGCGGGTGCCATCCGTGGTCTACGCGAGCTCGATGTGCCCGCCGCCCTCGATGCGGTCATCCCATTCACCGGTGAGGCATACCTGAGCCGGCTGCGCCCCGTCGCGATCGAAGCGGTTGCCGAGCTGGCCCACCACGATTCGGTGAAGGCGTATGAGGCCATCGTCCCGCTGCTCCGTGATCGACAGGCCCGAACCGTGCGGGCTGCGGGCGCAGCACTCGTGACCATCGGTGATGAACGGGCACTGGACGAGTTGGACCGTATGGCCGCGGCTGACCGTCACCCCGTCAAGCGAGAGCGGGCATCGGAGTGGCATGGCCAGCTCGCCGCCAAGCTTGCGCGCAGCGACTCCGGCGAGCAGCGAGCCGCCGACATCGAGCGCTTGCGCCGCGAGATCGAGGTGTTGCGAGAGAGCATCGAGAAGAAGTGAACCCGGTCACGCGCCCTGACCGGCGCGCCACCGGCGCACAAAGGCCTCGTACTGTTCCGGCGTGTCAATGCCCGAGCGCGAGGCCTGTTCCCGGTGCACCATGATCCGTGCACCATGCTCCAGGGCCCGGAGCTGCTCAAGCCGCTCGCTTCGTTCGCGGTCGGTCGGCTCCATGGCGATGTAGCGCTGGAGGAAGCTGAAGGTGTAGGCG
>JBCBTA010000146.1:0-7659 GCA_039818905.1 Planctomycetota bacterium | reverse complement strand
CATGGACGAGAAACCGCGCCGGGGTCCCGCCGATGTTCTCGTACATGTGATTGACAGCGACCGGAGGGCGCCGTTCTCGATCGCGATCGGCGACATCGACGGAGATGGCGATCTCGATATCGCCGCGAGTGGCAACTTGCCTGGCCTCGTGTGGTACGAGAGCGATGGCGCTCCTGATCCCACGTTTACGCGTCGAAGCCAGGAAGTCGCTGTTGGGTTCACGACCCGTTCCTACAACCTCGCTGACATCGACGGCGACGATCGGCTGGACATCGTCGCGACCGCGGGCGCAACCCCGACGGTACTCACGTTGTATCGCAACAATGGGGACAGCCCGCCGACCTTTGATGAAGTCACCATCGACGACTTCGGCGATGACAATTCGCAGACCGTTCAGGCTCGCGATATGGACGCCGATGGCGATGTGGATCTTGTCGTCGTTCGCAATCCGATGACCGACCTCTCGCAATTGCACTTGTACACCAACGATGGCGCCGGGGCCTTCACGCAGCGCGTCATCGCCACGGATGATCGACGATACGTCTATCTCCATCTGGCTGATCTCGACGACGACGGACGCATGGACGTTATCGCCAATGGGTCGTGGATCAAGCAACAGGCCGATGGCTCCTTCATGACGTTCACGTTCGAGCCGGAGGCGTGGAGACCGAGCGAGACGGCCGATCTCGACGGCGATGGTGACCTTGACGTCATATCACCCGGACCCGAAGGCGACTTGCGATGGTACGAGAGCAGCTTCTCCATCTCGCCGGTGTTCACCTTTCCGTCGAGGCGGATTGATGGTGGCGACGGCGCCATCGAACGCCTCCTGGCGGCTGATGTTGACGCCGATGGCGACATGGACATCCTCGCAGCCGGAGAGGCCGAGCTTCGGCTCGTCGAGAACCTCGGGACCTGTCCCGTGGTCAACATCGACCGGCAGACCTGTCACGCGACGGCGGCCCTCGCCGTGCAACAGGCGGATCCCGGGGATGCGATCATAGTCTCCGGCGTCGTACCGAATGCCGGCCTCGTAGACTTTCAGGGCAAGGCACTGTCCGTGTTCTCCGATCGCGACTTCGTGCTCCCACCTCTGTCTTCCTGGTGGGTGGGCGACGGCTCCGAACTCATCGCCGGCGACGCCGCGGGTTTTGCCGCAAACGGGATCCTGACGATCGACTCATCGGCGCATGTCACCATCGCGGCGACCGACGGTGTCGATATCGATGCCCTCCCCGAGTTGGGACCTGGGGCGATGCTCGATATCGTTGGCGATTTACGTGTCCGTCAGTCTCCGACCTTCATCTCAAAGAGCATCAGCGAGACCGATACCCTCGTGGCAATCGGCGATGCTGATGCAGATGGCGACGACGATCTCATCACCAGGGGTGCGTCCGGTACAGGATATCTGTGGCGAGCGGCGACCGACGGGACATTCAGCGCGGAGCCTCTTGACGTACTCGTGACGTGGGGCGCTGCGATCGGCGATCTCAACGGCGATGGCAAGCCCGATATCGTCGCCGGCGCACAACTCCCCGGCGACGTGCCGCCGCGCACCATCGCGATTCTGCTGGGTGACGGTCAGGGTGGCTTCAGCCGCATCGACGTTGTGTTGGGAGTGGCCTCCGGCGGTGAGGACATCGCCATTCCAATCATCGATCGGATCGTCGATCTCGATGCTGACGGCGACAGCGACATCGTGTGCCGAGTCAGCCTTGTCATCGACGGGGTTCTCTCAGGTGCGTTCGCCACATGGCTCGAGAACGTCAACCCGGGAGCAACGGAGTTCACTCCACACATCATCAGCACGAAGTCCGCACAAATACTCTTTCCGCCCGACCTCGAGGTCCAGGACATCGATAGCGATGGAGATCTCGACCTGCTTGCCGGCGAAGACCGGCGACTCAACCTGTATCGCAGCAACGGCGCATCGCCGCCGCAGTTCGAGCGAGTCGAGATCGGCGGCCCGAGCACGGACTACGGTGCGGTCGTCGCCGCCGACCTTGATCGCGACGACGACGTCGATGTCGCCGTCATCACGTCCGGAGGCCTCGTCTGGTACGAGCAAGATGGCGGCGGTCAATTCACTCCTCGCTCGATCGCAGTGCCCGATCTTTCCTCGACAGGAGTCACTGCTTCCAGCATCGCCGCCGCGGATGTCGATCGCGATGGCGACCTGGATCTCCTGACAGAGCTCATCTGGCTCGAGAGTGACGGGGCATCGCCACCCGGATTCACTATCCGCCCGATTGCCGAACGCACGGGACAGGGTCAAGCGGACGTGCGCGACATCAACGGCGATGGACTCGTCGATGTGCTGACGAGAACTCCGGTTCAACTGTTCCTGCAGCGGAATCAGACTTCCATTGAAGTCACCGCCGTGGGCGAGGAGATGGGTGGTGCGCTCGGCGTGGCCGGTGACGTCCTTCTGACCCGCGGCGGGATACGCCTGGATCAGCACAGCCACGTCCACGTCTTGGGCCAGGTGCGGATCGACACACCCGTGGCCTCCATCGAGGGGGACGGTCTCGTCACCGCGATGCGCATTAACAACGGTGGTGTCGTCGAGCCGGCCCCCGGTCCGTCAGCCTTGCTCTTCGACGCCGACTTCTCTCAAACCGTCATGGACGCCGCGGCCGGGCCACGGAGCGGCGTCATCTCCATGACGCTGACCGACGGCGCACTACCTCGTCTCGAGGTCACGGGCGACACGACGCTCGCGGGAACACTTCGCGTCGGGGCGGAGCCCGATTTCGATCCACCTGTCGGAGCGACGATTCCCATCATCTCAGCCGGTGCTCTCGAGGGGCGCTTTGACGTTGCGCTGCTGCCGGCCTTTTCGGATCGCTTCCTCACCGTCGTGTACGACGACGGGAACGGACCAGGCCGCGAGCGTACGTCCGCTGCCGTCTTCCTCCAGGTCAACGCCCTGGACGAAGATCTGCTCTTCGACCCCTCGGCTGAGGCCGATGCGGCCGGCGTTCCGACCGACGCCACGCTTTCCGACGTCAACGGAGACGACTTCGTCGATCTGGTCATCACAGTGCGTGACACACAGAATCCACTGACGTCGCCCGGGGCGATCCTCGTCTTCTACAACGCAGGGAACGGTGGGGCGGGCGAGTGGCTCGGCTTCGAGAATGTCGATGCCGTGCAGCAGATCACCGCTGGCGTGAACCCTGATGCGGTCTTCGTCGCCGACGTCGATGGCGATGGAGCTGCGGATTTCGTCGTGGCGAACCGCGGCACGCCCGGAAGTCCCGAGGATGACACCGCCGCCCTT
Organism: Planctomycetota bacterium; assembly: GCA_039818905.1. GTDB lineage: Bacteria > Planctomycetota > Phycisphaerae > Phycisphaerales > UBA1924 > JBCBTA01. The sequence goes on along the minus strand of JBCBTA010000146.1, from coordinate 4,376 downwards.
CTCTTCAATGACGCTGCAGCCGGCGAGGCATTCAGCCTCCGGGAGACGCAGGCGCTGCGTGTGGGGGACGAGCCTCGTGATGTCATCGTGCTCGATATCGACGGCGACGACGCTCTGGACATCGTCGTGGTCAACAGTCGATCGGACTCCGTCAGCGTTTTCTTCAATGACGGGCCGAACGCCGAAATCGGTGACCCTTGGCTCTTCGATGAGCAGGAGATCGAGCCGCCCGGGCTCCCGGATGACGAGTGCGTACCCCTCTCGATCCGACCTGGCGACGTGAATGGCAACCTGTACTTCGCGTTGGCCAACTCCGGAACCGACAGCGTGACCGTCATCGGCGTGGATGGCAGGAGCCTGAGCGTCGATGGTGAGTTCGCCGTCGATGCGCGGCCGCAGGAAGTCCGCTTCGACGATCTCGATCTCGACGGCCTCCCCGAGATCATCACCGTGAACCTCGTCGGTGAGTCGCTCTCCATCCTCCGAAACACGTCATCGCAATCCGATCTGACGTTTGCTCCCGTCGCCAACATCGAACTCAACACCAGCGTGGCCCCGCCGCGCGACATCGCCCTCGGAGACTTCGATGATGATGCTTCCGGCGATCTCGACATTCTCGTGCTGGCCGACAACGCGGTCCGCGTCTTCCGCAATGACTCGAGCGCCGGCCAGATCACGCTAAGCCCGCTGCCCGATGAGCCGGCCGCCGCAAATCCGCTCCTGCTCGTCGCTGGCGATCTCAACGCAGATCAGCGCGACGACTACGTCACCGTCGGAACCTCCACGCTCAGCGCGCGGTCGCTCGGCGCAGCCGTCTCCGGCAGTGGCATCGGAGCCTTCCTCGGTGTCGCCCCGCCCGAGCCCTGCATCGGCGACATCGATGGCGACGGTCGATCCGGACTGGCCGACTTTGCCCAACTCGCACGAAACTTCGGAGCGACCGGCTTGCCGAGCGGTGCAGGGCAGAGCTTCGGCCTTGGCGACATCGATGACGATGGTGATATCGACATGGACGACTTCAATGTGCTGGCGGCGAACTTCGGGTGCGTCGGAGTGTCTCGTAGACCTCGCTGAGCATGCTGCACCGAAGGAATCATTCGATTGTCGAAAGCAATGCCGCCGAGGCCGTGTCCGGCTTCGGCGGCACGATCGTCAGGAACGGCATCGACGCAGACCGGCGGTCGCGCCCGCCAACCCGAGAACGGCTGCGACGCTTGGAGCAGGGACCGTCTCGAATCGAGTCACTGTGAGACTGCTCGGACCCGTGCTCGGCGACGTCCATGCAGACAGCCGCAAGGCTTCGACCAGCGTGAACGGTCCGCCGAACGTTGAGAACGCAACCGTCACTGACTGCGTCCCGACGCCTCCTGGCAACGGAAAGCCGAGGCTCAGGCCCTGCGTGACCGATGCGATCTCAGCGAAGACCGGATCAGTTCCGGCAACCTCGTACTCGATCAGGAAAGCGTCACGAGAGCCACCTTGGGTCAAGTCTCTGACACCAGCGCCGTGCTCCCACAGGACTCGGCCCGTGCCAGTGGCCCCTGACGTCCAGTCAAAGTCCAGTTGGCCACCCCCGATCGAGATGCTCGGCGGACCGTTTGAAGACGTCACCAATCGCCTCTCGTCCCAACCAGCGACGGGCGTTCCGTACGCGACGTCACTTCCTGCGCCTGTTGCGACCTGAGTGTCTGTGAATCCATCGATGATTGCGCCAGAAGCGCTCAAACTGCATGCGGTCAGGCATGCCGCCAATCCAATATTGACGGAGCTCTTGAGCATGGGTCTTCCCTTCAGTTCTGTTGATTGAGTGTGGTGTTCTCGAGGTTCATGGGCGACGACGTCGTTGGAGTACAACGGCTCCCGTCAGCGCGGCGAGGGATACCGCCCCGGGCGTCGGAACTTCCTGGAAGGACACGTTGTCGATGATCTCCTCGGCGTTGCCGATGAGCGATCCCGTGTTGTCGGCGTAGTAGAACAGTGCGGAGTCGAAGCCGGCCCCACGGTTCGCCGAGATCGTCTGGTTCATCAAGTCGTCATTGTTGGTCCCGACGAACACGGACTTGACCAGCGCAACTCCGGAGTACAACTCCAGGACGGCGCGTCTCTGGTTTGCGCCAGGGTCGTCATTGCCGAATGCCAACGAGAGCGAACGCATTGGCTCGGTGAAATCCATAAGAATTCCCGAGAGACCCGAGTCGTTGGCCGAGAGTGCACGTCCATCAGACTGCACTCCAAAGTCGAAGACATGCAATTCCAGGGACGACTGACCGAGCAGCGAGTTCGAGAACACCACTCGTGCCGAGTCAACCGAAGACCAGCCGTTTCCTCGGAACCCGACGGCATCCTGCTCGAAGTCGATGAAGTCGGCATATGCGTTCGACACGAGCCCCACAGTGGCAACCAGATAGAGTCCTCTCATCTGTTTCCTCCCATCTTGCACCGAGACTGCCTCTCGATGTGACATGCGCGAGGGATCACGCGATCCCTCCTGTCAAGAAACGCGGGGAGGACGACGCCACCCCGTCTCTCGAGGGGGCGTACCTGGGCATTTTGACTCTGGAGAACCGCTCTGTTGGTACCTGCCAGCCACACACTCGATCGGACTGTCTGGCAGTCGGTGTGAGCGTGGTCGGTTCAGGTGAAGCCAAGGCAAGTCCACGAGGCCCCGATGTGACTGGGGCCCGCGCCGGCGAGTTACGATCTGGCTCACGGCGTAGCCACGAGCGCCGCGTCAGATTGACTATTTCAATGACCTTGGAAGGTCCGCTTACCTTGCCGTGTACTGACCTCGTGCCACTCGCTTAAAGCGCTTGTCTTTAAGCAGGGTCTGATTGACGATCGTGCGGGAATTGGGCGTTGTCGTTTGGTAGCCGGCCTCTTCCACGACCGCGGCCGCTTCGGTCACGCCGAGCGTCTTGTGCTTGAGGACATCAACCAACGCGTCAGCAAGATTCTGCTCATTCCTGGGTCGCTTGCGGGAGCCTCGGGACGGACCACCCAGCATCACCCTCCACGGACGATCATTGTCCACCTGACGAAAGCACCTTTCCCATGCTTACTCTCTCCTCCGTCGCGTACCCCAAAGCGCGGTAGAACCGGGCCACCGCGACATTCCCTGGCCTGATCTGAAGGTTGATTTTCGAGCACCCTCGACGCGCGACTTCATGTTCGATCGCAGACACGAGTGCCGAGCCAACGCCCTGTCCACGGTACTCTGGAAGGACCGCGAGCGAGTACAGCCACCCTCGATGGCCGTCGTATCCGCCCATGCCTGCTCCCACCACTTCGTTGGCAACGCATGCCACAAGCACCAGTCCCGGATCGGTATCGAGCTTGGATTGCAGGCTCACCTCGGGCTCATTGTGTGGCGCCGAACTCGGCAGAACGAGTCGCCAGACTCTGAGAACTCCGGAGCGATCCGGCTCCCGAAAGATCCGAATGACATACGACGACAGGTGCATGATGACTAGCCTCCATCTGATGTGAACGAGCGAGATCCGATTGAGAGGCTCTCGAGAACGGGATGCGCAGAGCATCTGCTGTCATGCATTCACACCGACGGCTGGCCCTCGACTGCCCCTCTCTGCTGCCGGACGGCCTTCACGTTGCATCGTGCTGGAGTTCATGGCCCGAACTGCCGGATGGTCTTGAGCGACCTGACCATTGGGATGAGACTGAACTTGGACTGGTGTGTGACCCGTCGGATGGTCCAGCGGCGCGTCCGGATCGCGATGGCGCGGAGACGAAGGACATGCAGGCCGGAACACCCTGTAGGGACAAGCCGAACCGGGCCTCGCTATGTCGGAGGTGTCGGCTCCAATCAGCCGAGTGGCGAGTTCGTCAGCAGCTCGAGCCCACCATCCAGTTCCTGCACCGGTGGGACTTGATTGAACTACCCCGTAAATGCAGATGGCCTCAGCACTTGCCGAGGCCATCAAGCCTTCGAAGTCGGGGTGATAGGATTTGAACCTACGACCTTCTCGTCCCGAACGAGACGCGCTACCAAGCTGCGCTACACCCCGATGCAGTTCTCTCAGCGACGACTGTAAGCCCCGCAGACCCCTCGGGCAAGGCGCTGCGGACAACGCGCTGGCGAGGCCCGATCATCCGTGCCCTGTCGCGGCGTGAACGTCGTGCAGGGGGGCATGTGGATCGAGTGACTTTTCGCCCAGCAGCACCGCGATCGCCTCCTCGGTCGTCCGATACGCCAGCGACATGCCGTGCCCGGTGAACCCGCCGCAGAACATCCCGCGGCCTGGGTCGATGCCGGGCAGGGGGGTGATCGCCGGCAGTCCGCTTGGGCTGAATCCCATGACGCCGGCCCACCGCGCGACGACGGGCCACCGACCCCCCAGCACCCCCTCGGCGAACGCCTG
>JBCBTA010000145.1:0-7668 GCA_039818905.1 Planctomycetota bacterium | reverse complement strand
CTGTCGGACGTGCCCGCGGCAACCGCGGCGGCCGCCGCCCCAAGGGCGAGCAGCGCGTTGCGGCTGAAGCGCTTGTCCGCATGCTCCGCCGTGACATGTGCGATCTCGAGGCCCAACTCGCCGGCGTGCTGGGTCACGAGATCGCACATGTCACGGCGGAGCATGCGGACAAGCGCTTCAGCCGCAACGCGCTGCTCGCCCTTGGGGCGGCGGCCGCCGCGGTTGCCGCGGGCACGTCCGACAGCGACGCAGCAAAGGCAGCGGTTCCGCTGCTGATCAGCGGCGCTGGCGTCTTCGCGCTGACGTACGACCGCGGCGAGGAGTTGGAGGCGGATGCCCTCGGCATGCGCTACATGGCCCGCGCCGGATACGACCCGCGTGGGCAGCTCCAGGTCATGGAGATCCTGCGCGAGGCTGCGGGCGGCGAATCACCACCGGAGTTCCTCAGCACCCACCCGCTGCCGCAGACGCGCATCGATCGGATCGAGAAGCGATTGGAAGACTCGCTTGCACATACGCAGAACAACCCGTCGTTCCGGCGCTACGAGGAGCGATTCCAGAGCGAGTTCCTGGCCCGCCTCAATCGACTGCCGAAATCGGCGAATGCCTCGGAGGACCTTTCACATCCCGTCCTGTGGTGCGCCCACTGCCGCGCAAAGGCACGTGTCGCCCACGCAGCTGAGGAGTGATCAGCGCTGCGCGTCGGCCAGGAATCTGCGCCAGTTCAGGTGCGTGAAGCCCGCGATCTCATCCTCGCTCCAGCCGCGGGCTTCCAGACCCTTGGCGAACTTCACGTACTCCGATGGCGACTCGACGCCTTCACACAGATCCGTCGCGCTGATGCCGCCATCCATGTCCGATCCGAGCCCGACGTGGGCCCGTGAGCCGGTGATGTCGCAGATGTGCTCGACGTGGGCCAGGGCATCGTCCACCGTAGGGCGGGAGCGCTCCTGCTTCAGGTCGTCCTCGTTGAACGTGAGGAAGTTGCGCACGAGGTTGAGCCCAATGACGCCGCCGCGGCGACCAATCTCCTTGATCGTGTCATCGCTCAGATGGCGCTGCCATGCCTCGTTCTTCCGATCGCCGAGCAGTGCGCGGCAGTTCGAATGCGACGCCATCACCGGCCGGTCCGTGTGCCCGAGCAGCTCATCCGTCGCCTTCTGCGATAGGTGCGAGAGATCGTGCACGATGCGCAGATCGTCCATCGCATCCGCGAGCGCACGACCGAGGTCGGTGAGTCCGGTGTCCGTGCCGTTGCCACCGGCGTAGCGCGACGGCGTCCACCACGCCATGCCGACGGCGACTACGCCCCGCTCCTTCCACCATGACAGCTCATCCGGCGAACGGATGGGGTCGGCATTCTCGATGAGGATGCCGAGCTGAATCGGCGCATCGGTGTGCGTGCGCGTGCGGGCTCGATAGGCGCGGTCGGACTCGCCTTCCTTCTGCGCCTCCCCGAGCTGCTCCGAGCCATCAAATCGTGTGAGGACGATCCCCGCGTCGTGCCGCCAGTTGTGGTAGATACGCAGCTGCCGAAGCCCGGCTTCGTGGGCCGCCTCAGCATCTCCCTCCGGGAAGCCTTCCAGCCCGTCGCCGTTGGTCTCGGTGAAGATGGTGCCGAGGACCTGGTGCACACCGCCCTCACGCAGTGACGGCAGCGTCAGTCCCGCAGGCGGCCACGGCCCCGCCGGGCGTCGGGCCTTCTCACCATTGATCTCGTCCAGCCGCGCAAGCATGTCGCGGCCACGAACAGCAAGGCATGTGAGGTCGAGATGCGCATCAAACCACGTGTGCATGTGCGCATGCTACTCGCAGGCGAGCTCAGGCACCCAGTCGCTCAAGCAGTGCCTTGAAGCGCGGGCGATCCCGGTGCGGGTCCATGTCCGGATCGTGCGGCAGCCACTCCGGCTCGTTGATGCCGAAGGTGAGCGCGTCGTCCAGAAAGTCACGCACCTTCTCAGGCTCATCGGCGTTGGCAAACACGCACGTAACGTTGTGGAGCACGATGGGCTCGTCCGGATCAGTTGCGCGGGCCCGGTCCACCTCATCCATGCCGCCGCCCCCGAGCAGATCAACAACCTCGTCGTGAGACGTGGCATGCAGCGCATCGGCTGACGACGTGAGGCCTAGCCCTGCCGCCGCAGCCGCGCGACCTGCAGTTCCAGACGCTTCACTTCGCGCAGCACGCGGTTCTTGTTGAGCTCCATCCAGTACCACATCTTCAGCATGGCGACGGCCATGGTGGACCAGAAGAGCAGGGCCGCCCAGCGCAGCTGAAGTGTGGTCGTCTCGGCGCTCAGGAACTCAATGAGAGCCCAGATCGAGACGCCGAAGAACACCAGCGACCAGACGAACACCAGTAGCACGAGAAAACGCTGGCGCCCTCGGAACGTCTCGAGCACCTGGGCCAGGATGTGCGGCTCGGCCATTTCCTCGTCCGTCAGCGGCGGGCCATGCTCATCACGATGCAACTCGCGGCGGATCTTGTCATCCAACGTGTCCATGGCAGGTCCTTTCCGTTTCGTTCTTCTCGATTGCACTGCGCAACGCCTCGCGGGCGTGGTGCAGGCGTGACTTGACTGTTCCGACGGGCACCCCGACGACGCGCGCCATCGTGCGCACGTCCAGCCCACCCACGTAATGCAGCAGGACGACGGTCCTGTGCGCATCGCTGAGCGATGCCATCGCAGCGCGCAGTTCCGGACTGCCGTCCTCCGGTGCCTCCACGTCTTCACGTGGCGGGGTCGTGCGCAGCAGCTTCCGATCGCGCTGCCACATGCGCACGGTGTCCGCGCACTTGTTGGTCAGGATGCGGCAGATCCACTCCTTGAAGCGGGCCGGATCATCCAGCCGGCGAAGCGAGCGCATCATGCCGACCCATGTCTCCTGCACGGCGTCCGCGGCGGCGTCCGGCCTCCCGGTCAGCGACCGCGCGATGCCCAGCAGGCGAGGTTGCCACCGCTCGACAAGCAGCCGCAGGGCTTCTCGATCCCCATCCTGCCCTCGCAGGACCAGCAGTTCGTCCTCGATGTCACGAAGTGTGCGAGGCATGACACACCAGAGTCGCACGAAGGCGAATGTGGGTTCAACGTGGAGTGAGAAATTCTCGAGATGACCTACGCCAACCCGCGCGCTGCATCACGGATCTCATGCAGCAGAGCGACTTCGTCCGCTCCCCATCGCACCGGAGCCTTCTGGGGGAGTCGCTCGTCGCCCAGCCCTGCGCTGCGGCTGGTGCGGACGCGATCCATGATCAGCCCCCGCAGCTCGTCGGGGTTGTCGATGCCTTCGAGCACCGCTTTGTTGCCGATATGGAACTGGTTCTCCCCCTCGCCCTCATCGGCCCCCGCCGTCTCGACCACGATCTTCGCGATGCCGAAGAGCTGCTGGATCGGTCCACGATGCACCTTGACGTCCTGCACGTTCTCGAATGTGACGGTGTGCTCGCCGATGACCCACACGCCGCGGCGGCAGCGCAGGGATCGATCGGACATGACGTACCAGGTCGTGTCGTACCGCAGGTGGATGGCGATGTACGCCAGGACGTCCGGCACCACGATCACGAACAGGAACACGGGCGAGAGCAGCAGTCCGACGAGTGGGTTCAGCCAGAAGACCGCGCCCCATGCAGCGATGAGCAGCAGATCGATGACGATCAACACGATCCAGAAGTACAGCTTCAGGTACTTCAGGAACTGGATGGACGGATGAAAGCTCCGCACCTCGCCGCCATGTGACGGCAACGTCGGCGGATGTTGCGGCACGCAGAACCAACTCGACAGCACGCGCCAGATGCCGCGGTAGACCCACTCCGCCGCACGCTCGACCTGGGCGGTCATGACGGATGCTCCCGGTGCAGATCGCGCAGGGCATCGCGAATCTCACGCAACAGGACGACGGGATCATCATCATCGTCGGCGTGCGCGCCAGACTCGCCGTCCGCGACTTGCCCCTCGCGCGCGCCGCGCATACGCGTGTACAGATGGTCGCGCAGGGCCTCGGCATCGCGGCAGCCTTCGATGGTCATCGTCGCGCCGCTGGTGCCCGACGCCGTCTGGATCGGCACCTTCGCGAGGCCGAGCCACCGCTCGATGATGTTGCGCGTGACGTGGATGTCCTGCAGCCGCCGGTAGGTCAGGTAGACCTCCTTGCGGAAGAAGAAGCCCCATTTCATGGAGACACCCTCGTGGTCGAAGGTGTAGCGCATGGTCTTGTACTTGATGAGGTGCGGGATGAAGATGAATGGTGCGAAGATGACGCCGCAGAGAGAGATGAGAATGTAGTACGTCAGCAGCGACTCGTGTGGACGGTCGAAGGACATGGGGTCGAACGATGTGCGGGATTCCTCGGCCACGGCATGTGATTCCGAAGTGTTCGCACCGCGTTTCGCGCGGGTAGAGAGAGGATCGCTTGATCCGTTGTACCGCGCATCCGCGTCACCGGCACGCGACGCGGGGGGCATGTGGCGCCGACGGTGGTGGCGGCGTTCATGTACGACAACTCCTTCGTGTGGAATGTCGAGAACCCGCTGGGGGACTATGCCCGAAATTCGATCGTCGACTGCTCTACGCGAGAGCATCCTGCCCCACGCCGCCACCCGCGGGGATGTCTCGACCTGACTTGAGCCGTGCATTTGTTCTGCTATGAACGACGAAGGTGCCAACCCGCTCGCATGACCGAAGTGCCATGGTGGGCGACTCCGTCGGCCGATGGAACGGTCGATCGGCAGCTCTTCACAGTCCTTCGCGTCATCCGCCGGGCCCACTTCATCGACACCGCATGCTGGACTGACCCAGCCTGAACGGCCGCGCCGATCTCCTCGGCCACGCTATGTCATTCCGACGGTTCGCCGGTCCACCGAGGCGACTGCCCCGCGGCGCTCACGCGGAGCCACAAGGCTCGCACCCATGACGTGGACGGCAGGAGATTTTTTCGCGTGTAAGTAATGTAAGTCACGACTGATACGCCGAGCCTCCCCTGCCAATGGGATCGCAACTCATATCACCGACTGTTAGACTCCCGCCCCTTCAATCTACGAAGCGCCTTCTGTTCTGATTCACGTTGATGGAGAACAATCTTCATGTTGCCTTTACGTACCTGTCTCGCCCTCGTGTGCGCAATCCTCAGCCCTCTTGTGGCTTCTGGCTGCGCCGGCAGCATCAAGAAGCCCATCCACACGATGCCCTCCGCTGCCGTTGTCAACCTGAATGAGACGCGATGGAAAGTCGAGATTGTGGATGCAGCACAGCATTGGGAAGGGCAAGACGATCCCAAGTGGTGCTGGGCCGCCTGCCTGCGCATGCGGGCAGCGATCATGGGCGTCGACTCTCTTGAACAGGACGAACTGATCGCGCGCTACAAGATGCAAGCCACGCGCTGGTTTCCGGATCACACTGAGGCCGGTGCGTATATCCAGCGCGCGCTCCAACACATCGAGACCACGCTTCAACTCAATACCGACCTCGCGACTGCGGCGGCAACGACGTGGGAGATTGAAGATGCGCTCTCGCCTGGCCACATGGACGCCTTGGCCGAGCGCAGCATCTTCGTGGTTGACTACCACGATGTCCTCGGACCGAAGATCAGCGAAGAAGAGATGGCCTTGTCTCTCGCCGAAGGAGAGCCCGTCATCGTGACGCTGACCGAAGGCTCAGAGATCGATCGGCATGCCTACGTGCTTGTATCGATGACGATCGAGAACGGGCGTCTGATCGAGGTCGGAATGATGGACCCGCTCGATGAACGGGCTCTCGCCCGCTTGCCCGCTGATGCCTTTGAGGATCGACTGCGCTCTGCGATGACGCAACGGAGTGTCGCCGCAACGCAGCAGAACGAACTGCAATGGGTTGCCAAGGCAAACCTGGCACCGGGCGTCCATGTTCGTGATCCCCGAGAGCAGAAGCTGGGTTCCATTGCGAAACTCCTCGGCAAAGACTCCTCGGCACCAATCGAGTCGTACTACTTCGACGACGCACTCCCAGAAGAAATCGTGAGTGATGGAGGACAGCCCTGATGAACGATCGCATCACACGCATCTCACTGTTTGCCTCGATTGGCTTTCTGTCGCTCGTGCTCGGCGGGTGTGCCGGAGGCTCAGCAAAAGCCCGGGTGCACTCAAGCCCGGACAACCTGACCGCGTACGCAATACCTGCGAACATCTGGCGTGCCCGCGGCAGCGCCGTAGTTCTTGAGAACCTTGAGGAGTTCGGTGATTTGGAGTTCCGATTCTCGAACCCTACTGAAACGGAGCAAAAGACGCTTGATGCCAAGCGATACGTCTTCGTCGTGACGGATGGAACATCTCATGGCTATTTGGAGAAGAACCTCACAGAAAGCACCAGAGTGCATGAGATTCACATCGAGCTGACGAGGTGAATCACGCACCATGGCAAGTGGTTCGTTCATGACGATTGGGGGCAGTGCCAAGGGTCTTGCACTTGGGGTCGGCTCAAACCTCGTCGTCCTGGGCATTGTTGACACGATTACATCGGACATTCAGTGGATCCCGGGGATTGGACGTGCGGCGGTCGTCACAATCGTGCTTCTTGGCGTTTGCGCCGGCTACGTCCTCATCCGGAACCAGACCGTGGGTTTTCGCGCTCAGCATCGGCAGGCCTCGCTTGTGCTATCGATCGGCTTTGCATTCGGCGCTCTGCTGTCCCTGCTGAGCTACGTCGGGATGCACACGACGTTTGTGATTGCGACCGCTCCAGTCCCTGCAGAAGATGGCCAGATTTATGTCACTGCAGGCTTGCCGGCACCAGAAGGGTTCGTTCAGCCACCCCCATTCGTTCGGCCACTGTGGATCCCGGGACCGCGGGAGTCATCGCAGGACGTCGCCGGATTCGTTTCGCTGCACGACTACCTCGCGACATTCGTGGGAGAGGGAGGTTGGCATGAAGCGATTGAGTACGACCGGCGATTCCTCGACGAGCGCCTGAAGGAGTATCCACTGGCCCAGATGGCGACCATGAGCGTCTTCATTGCGTTGTACGTTCTATTGACTAGTTTCATCACTGGATCGGTTGCCTTTGCCCTCCGCGAACCCGATCCGACGGCTGAGCCAAGCCAGGACTCCGACGATTCAAATGCGGACGAGTCGCCTCCGGACATCGTCGTCAAGGTGAAGAACTGGCAAATCACCAGGAGCGCTCCCGCAGAGAGCGAGAGCGCGGGACGCGCACGCGAGTGAGACGCGATCGCTTATACAGCGATCGTCTTCGGCTCGACGTCCGTCAGAATCTCCGCCTCGGTCTTGTTGACGACGTCATCGACCGTCACACCCGGAGCCAGTTCGGTCAGGCGGTAGCGGCGTTTTGACTCGTCCATCTCCAGCACGCACAGGTCGGTGATGACCATATCGATGCAACGCTCGCCAGTCAGCGGCAGCGTGCAGTGAGTCTTGATCTTGGACTCACCTTTCTTGTTGCAGTGGTCCATTGTCACGACGACCTTCTTGACGCCGGCGACGAGATCCATGGCGCCGCCCATGCCCTTGATCAGCTTGCCCGGGATCATCCAGTTGGCAAGATCGCCGTTCTCCGCCACCTCCATCGCGCCCAGAATGGCGAGGTTGATATGCCCGCCCCGGATCATCGAGAAGCTGGTGGCGCTGTCGAAATAGGCGGTGCGATCGAGTTCGGTGATCGTCTGCTTGCCGGCATTGAT
>JBCBTA010000144.1:0-7669 GCA_039818905.1 Planctomycetota bacterium | reverse complement strand
GCGACCACCGCCGCCAGCCCGCAGAGCAGATAGAACGCAACGAATCGCCCGGCGCCGAGGGCGTCTTCGACGTTGTCCCCGAACACATGGAGGAACCACATGTTGCCGATGATGTGGAGCCAGCCCCCGTGCACGAAGGGATGAACTGGTTCGTCCTGCGGGTCGCGTCCAACAAAGAGAACTACGTCCGCGAGACGCTGCTCCGTAAGATCGAGATCGAGGGTCTGGTCCACCTGGTCAACCGCATTCTGGTCCCGACCGAGAAGACCAAGACCATCAAGGGCGGGCGCCAGAAGATCACCGAGACCAAGCTGTACCCCGGCTACGTCTTCGTCGAGATGCGTCTGGAAGAGGACGGGCGCATCCCGCAGGACGTCTTCTTCCTGATCAAGGAGACGACCGGCGTGGGCGACTTCGTCGGCACCACCGGCCGTCCTACGGCCCTGGAGCATCACGAGATCGAGAAGATGCTCATCGACAGCCGCCGTCCCGAGGAGATCGGCGAGATCCGCACGGTCTTCGAGAAGGGCGAGCCGGTCGTCATCAAGGAAGGCCCGTTCGAAGGCTACGAGGGCACGGTGGACGAACTTATCCCAGAGAAGGGTCTGGTCCGCGTGCTGGTGACGATCTTCGGACGCCAGGCGCCGATCGAACTCGAAGAGTGGCAGATCGCCAAGGTCGGCGAAGACTGATCACTCGCGCGTCAGCGCATCCAATGGACCGGGGACGACCGGGCCTGCATGGGTTCGCGGCATCTGCGCATTGACCTGGCCGAGCCACGTCTGCATCGCCTCTGCCAGTGCGCGCACGCGCTGTGGTCTGTCCCGAGCCACATTGCGGCGTTCGGCGATGTCCCGCCGAAGGTTGTACAGCTCGAACCGCGGCCCATCGTGGAAGTACAGCAGCTTCCATGGCCCTTGGCGGATGACGGTCTGCGGCTCGGCTCCGGGAACATCGTTCTGCGGAGCATGAGGCGAATGCCAGAACAGTGGCCGTTGGGCCCACGCCGCGGCATCCGTCGGGTCGGGCCCCTCCGGCACCAACAGTGGCAGCAGGCTCCACCCCTCGCGCGCCCCTGCCTGCGGCGGGGGTGGCGCATCAAGAAAGTCGAGGATGGTTGGAAAGAGATCCGTCGCCATGACAGGGATATCGGAGACCGCGCCGCGCGCGACATCGGGTCCGGCGATGATCAGCGGCACGCGCACGCCCCCTTCGTAGCCTGACGACTTCCCCGATCGCAGCGGTGCGTTGGCGACCACGGGCTGCGCGGTCCGCTTGGGGCCGGTGTCGCCCCCGTTGTCGCTGGTGAAGATGATCAATGTGTCGTCGAGCATCTGGAGTCTCTCGAGCGCGTCGAGAACCGTTCCGACGCTGTCGTCGATGCTGCGGATCATCGTGTCGTACGCAGCCTCAAGCGGTGGCAGCGTGGAGGCGGGATCGACGTGGCGTGGATTTGCCGTGACCGGCGTATGCGGCGCGTACAGCGCGAGCAAGAGCAGCAGCGGTTCGCCTTCGGCGGCTGCATGTTCGATCTCACGCGCAGCCACCAATGAGAGTGCGTCGGTGAGATAGATGTCCGTACCGATGAAGGCATCGAGGCCGTGCGGTGCCGGTTTCGGGTCGGTCGGGCCTTGGACCGGATCCACGAAGCCGTCCGTGCCGAGGTAGCTCCCGACGTTGCTGACCGCAGCGCCGATCGAGCGATCGAAGCCAAGTGCCAGCGGGTTGAGCACGGGCGAGCCGACTGGCCCGAAGTGCGCCTTGCCGACGTGCACCGAGCGATGTGCGGGCAGTGCGGCGGGCAGTGTGACCCAGACGGGATCGATTCCTGAGGAACGCGACACGGGCAGGCGAAGTCGCGGATGGGGACGCGAGCGGGGCCTGCCGTCGAAGCGCGGCGTGAACGTGATGCGTGAGGCGGCGGGGTTGCGCCCCGTCAGGAGCGCGGCCCGGCTTGGGGCGCAGTTGTGCGACGATGCGTACGCATCGGAAAAGCGCACGCCGCGCAGGGCAAGGCGCTCAAGGTTGGGTGTGCGATAGTGCGCGTGTGACGGCGTCGGGACGGTCTGCAGCGCAGGAGAGACGTCGTTCCACCCCATGTCATCGGCGATGATGATGACCACGTTGCGCGGTGTGCGCACAGTGGATGCCGCGGACGATTCGACGAGGCCGAGCAACCCGAGCAGGAGCAGCGCCAGGACGGGTCGGTACATCATGGCCAGAGTCTAGAGGGATGAATCGAAAGCGGGCGGACGCCGATGCGTCCGCCCGCAGTGGGATTCCATGATGTCATCAGCCTCCGGGCTCAGCCTTCGCAGCCGAAGTCCATGCTGAGGATGGTGAAGTCATCGAGGTTGACGTTGCCGTCGTCGTTGAGGTCACCGAGGTTGCGGCTCTCGCCGGCGCCGTGCGGCAGGCCGGCTGCGCCGAAGTTCGACGCGAGATCGGTGAAGTCGTTGAGGTTGGTGTCGTTGTCGCCGTTGACGTCACCCGGGCACTGGATGGGCGGTGCGAGTGACACGCCGGTGACGGAGATGTCATCGATGTGCCAGCCCGAGTAGGTCACCGAGCCATCGGTGGTGCCCATGACCCAGCGGAGGTAGACCGTGGGCTGCTGGCTGGCTGCGGGGAGGTCGAAGGTCACCTGCGTCCAGGCGGTGTCCTGGAAGCTGGAGCCGCTGTGGGCCCAGACGGTGGAGTAGGTGCTGCCGTCGGTGCTCATCTCGAGGGCAGCCTGATCGAAGCTGGAACTCTCGACGCCGAGCCAGCGCCAGAACTTGAGCTGGACGTTGGTGTAGTCGCTGAGATCCAGGGCCGGCATGGTCAGTGTGTACTCGGGGATGTTGTTGGCGTAGTCGCCATCGAGGTTGTAGCCGTAGCAGTTGTCACCCGTGGCGCCGCCGCTGGGATCATCCTCCGCACCGGTCGGCATGCCCCAGGCCCACTGGCCCTCGGTTGTCCAGCCCGGATCGGAATCGAGCGGGAAGCTGTAGGCCGTCACCTGTGTTCCGACGGAGATGTCAACGGTGGCGGTGTTGGAGTTCTGCCCGTCGTTGCAGCGGTAGGTGAGGCTGTCGGGGCCGATGTAGTCAGTGGCGGGCGTGTAGTTCACTGCGTCGCCATTGCCGAGCAGTGTGTAGGGCACAGCGTTGATTGTGCCGCCGAGCGGATCAGTGAGTGTGCCGTTGGTCGGCAGCGACAGGATGGTGTAGTCGAGGGAGCCGCCATTGACGGAGGTGCCGTCAAGGATGAGCGACGTGGTCGCGTTCTGCGGCACTTCGGTCTCGATGTCGCCGGCCACGGGCGGGCAGCCGCCTGCGCCGGACCCGATGAGCAGGGCCCACGAGTTGAGCGTTCCGGTGTCGGCGCCGGCGTTGTCGGAGACGGTGAGGGTCCAGGTGCCCGCGGCGATCTCGCCGTTGAAGTCAGCGAGCGTGCCGGGACCGTCGGGCGGGTTCGTCCCATCGTCGTAAGTTTGCACGATGTCGTCGGCGCTGCTGCCGCTGCGGTTGTGCAGCCGGACGGTCGTTCCGACGGGTGACGTCAACTCGACGATAAGGTCACCGATGAAGGTGTGCGAGATGTCGAGATCAACATCGAGATCGGCGACGCACACGCTGTCGCTGACCGTCAGCTTGCTCTCGAAGGTCGTGTTGTCGCTGATGGGCAGGGGCGTGTCGGTGGACGGACGCACCAGGCGACCGAGGTCGAGCAGCACGCCGCGGCTGGTGTCGCCTGTGCCATCGGTGGTGTTGGTGAAGAAGACGGTGCCCGTGTAGAAGCCGACGGGCAGGGCGTTGGCGTTGGCGGAGAAGTCCACGTCAACCACGCGGCTGTCACCCACGCCGCTGAGCGTGAAGTTGACTGCGCTGGTGCCGCCGTCGAGGGCGATCCAGTTGTCGCTGGCCGAGACGGAGACATCGACGGGCGACGGCTGCGTGCTGGTGACGACGTACATTTTGTTGGGACCGAAGGGTCCGCCGAGCGGACCCGAGCCGAACAGATCATCCAGCGGCGTGACCTCGATGCCGGTGAGACCGGCCTCGATGGCGTGCGTCGTGGTGGTCGTGCGTGCGTTGGTCTGATCCTCGAAGGCGATGTCCGTGCTGTAGCTGCCCGCGCTGAGACCCGCCGCGGCGACCTGATCGACCGACACGGTCACGGTGGTGCTGCCACCGGACGCGGCCAGCGTGCCGCTGACGGGGGAGCTACCACCATCGAGCAGCACCGGAGCGTTCCCGCCTGGAACGATCGAGACCTCGTAGTTGACGGGGTCGGCGCCGTTGTTGGTCAGGGTGTAGACGGTGGAGGCGGGCGAGAAGGGGCCGCCGGTCAGACCCTGATGCACCGTATCGGTGCCGGGGTCCACGTTGAGGCCGGCGCCGGAGATGGTGTTGACGGTGACGGCACCGGTGCCGTCGGGATCGAGCCAGTCGCTGAGGCGGCTGCTGGAGGTGCCGCCGCCGGTCCACGACAGGAAGAAGCGGCCGTACCAGTCGGCATCATCGTTGCCGCAGGCCGCGAAGCCGCCGTGCAGCTGACCGATGACGCGGCCGTTCTGATCGAAGAGGGGCGAGCCGGAGGAACCGGGCTCGGTGGTGCCGAGATCCCAATCCTCGACGCGAACGTGCGTCGTGCCGCCGCTGGCCTGCAGATAGCTGGTGATCGTGGTGGGATCGTCCTCGAAGCTGATGCGCTTCTCGTCGGTGTTCGGATGATGCACCGCGATGGCGTTGGTCGCGTCAACGCCGCTGCGGTCCCAGCCTGCGTAGGCGACTTCCCATGCCGGGTCGGGATCAGCGCTGAGCTCGACGAGCGTCATGTCGCTGGTGGAGTAGCCGGCGCGGAAGGTCGAGCCGGAGATGAACTGGCTGAGCACACCGTCGCCGGCGCCGCCGCTGGCGGCGCTGCCGGGTGCGCGGCAGGTGGAGTTCTGGAAGTTCCAGTAGGTGACGAGCGAGGGGGCGTTGCCCGCGCCGATGCCGCAGTGATCGGCGGTCATGAAGTACGGCGTGAGGTCGTTGCGGGCGTTGTTGACCATGAAGCCCGTGCAGAAGGTGCTGCCCCCGGTGGAGTACACGGCGACGGACTGGATGATGTCGCGCCAGTTGTCCACCTCGGGGAAGCCGTCGGCCGCGCCGCACACGACGTCGAGGTTGCAGGAGCCGGAGCGGGTCCCGTCGCGACCGGTCGCCTCGAGCGCGGCGTGGAAGCCGCGGTAGCCAATGTTGATCGATCCGAGCTCGAGGCCGACCTGATCGACGACCTTCGCCGGGACGACCAGCTCGACCATGATGTCATCGCCGGGAACCGCCGGGGTCCACAGCTGGCCATGCTCAGCGTTGTCCTTGTTGGTGAACGGACGCACTACGTACGCCATGTCAGTGGCGTAGATCGTGAGCTGCGCGCCCTCGGGCATCCAGTAGTCGAGGAAGCCGAGGTTGATCGACACGGCGCCGGGCGACTCGATGCGAAGACGCCACACGAGCGTCTCGTCGTCGAGGTTCTCCCAGGTGCCGGCGTTGTCGGTGTGCATCGTCACTTCGTGCGGTACGGCGAAGCGGGGCGGCTGGCCGACGGCGGCCCGCTGATCATCTTCCAGGCGCAGGGCCTGCAGGTTCAGCGGCGCGATGCCCACGGCGTCAACCTGCTTGAGCGGGGCCAGGTCATGCGTCCCCGCCGCGGGACGGAAAGCCGGCGCATCGGCCATCGCGGTCGCGGCGCATCCCAGCGCGGCAGCCACACCCAACGCGACCATGCGCCGCGTTCCGAAAAGACTGTCGGTTTTCATCTATAGGTCCTCAGAAACACGTCACGGGCGAGCCGCCAGACGCCACCGGTCCCGCTGCTCGCTCGTCCCTCACTCGATCGTGCGTGCCGGAGAGACCGACACACCTCGTTGTGGAAACTACCACGTCGGAGCGGGTGAACAACCCGAGTGCTCGCGGAATGGGCATTCTCAGGCCATTTGGCAGCCTTTGGCCCGGCCCCTCCGCCGCGACGCCCATATTCGGTCGTTGACGGTGCTACATGCGCTCGAGCGGCGTGATCCCGAGGGTCCGCAAACCATCCTCGAGGACGCGTCCGGTCAGCCGCGTCAGGCGGAGTCGGGCCAGGCGCGTGGCATCGTCGTCAGCCCGGAGGACGGGGCACGCGCTGAAGAAGGAACTGAATGCGGTCGCAAGGTCATAGAGGTACGCGCACAGCCGGTGCGGCTCATAGCTCGATGCGGCGGAGCGCACCACCTCGGGATAGCGCAGCAGTTCCAGCGCGATGGTCTTCTCCTCAGGCGCATCGATCGAGAAGGCCGGGGCGTCGGCGGAGGTGAAGACGGCGTCATCGATGCCAAGCTGCTCCTCCGCCTTGCGGAAGATCGAGCGCACCCGCACCAGGGCGTACTGCAGATACGGACCTGTTGCGCCTTCGAAGGCGAGCATGCGATCGAAGCTGAAGACATAGTCCTTGACGCGATCGTTGGACAGATCGGCGTACTTGACGGCGCCGATGCCCACCGCTTCGGCGATGTCGCGCCGCTCGTCGAGCGACAGCTCGGGGTTCTTCTCGGCCACCGCGCGCTCGGCCCGAACGACGGCTTCATCGAGCAGGTCCGTCAGGCGCACGTTCTCGCCGCTGCGCGTCTTGAAGGGACGGCCATCCTCACCGAGCACCGTGCCAAACGCTGCATGTGCGAGCGTGGCGTCGCGTCCTGTCTCGTGCTGGGCGTAGCCGGCCTTGGTCGCCGCTGCGAAGACCTGGCGGAAGTGCAGGCTCTGGCGCGCGTCCACCGCGTAGACCACCAGTGATGCGCCGAGCTTCTGCACGCGCCTGCGGATCGCGGCGAGGTCCGTCGTTGCGTACAGGAAGCCGCCGTCGCTCTTGCGCACGAGCACCGGTTCCTTGATGCCCCGATCCTCGAGCCGGACGACGAGTGCGCCCTGCGACTCCTCGGCGATGTTGCGATCAACCAGGTCGTCCACAAGTGGGCCAAGCTCGTCGCGATAGGTGGACTCGCCGGCGGTGTGCGCCTCTGTCACGTCGGCCTGCAGACGCTGGCAGCAGGCGAAGCATGCGCCAAGGGTGACGTCGCTGATGCGATGCCACATGGAGACGACGTCCGGGTCGCCATCCTGCAGCCTGCGCAGCGTGGCCTTGGCCTCCGTGAGGAATGTCTCGGCGTCGCGGGCCGTGCTCTCCCACTCCGCCTCGACCTTTGGGCCGAGATCAAAGCGGCTGATGCTGGCCATCTCTGCGCGTCCCTGCGACGCCTTGGACTGGGCGGCGCGGTACTCGCGCTCCAGGTCCTCCAGGGTCAGTGCATGGGGATCAAGCTGGCCCGCCGCGGCTTTGCGCATGATCTCGTGCGTCACCATGGCGATGGGCAGGCCCCAGTCACCAAAGTGATTCTGACGCACGACGGGGTGGCCGAGGCGCTGGAAGAGTCGGGCGATCGCGTCGCCGATGACCGTGGCACGCAGGTGACCGACGTGCATCTGCTTGGCGAGATTCACGCCGCAGAGATCGACGACGACCGTGTTGTCCAGCGCATCCTGCGTGGGCTCGATGCCGAGGTGATCGGTGTCGAGCTCTGCCAGTGCACTCGCATGCGCATAGGCTCGGCGTCGGAAGTTGTTGAAGCCCTGTCCGGCGTTGGTCGGTGGTTCCGAGACGT
>JBCBTA010000143.1:0-7688 GCA_039818905.1 Planctomycetota bacterium | reverse complement strand
GACGTTGGTCGCATTGATTCCCGCGGTCAGTCGATCGAGCTCCTGCAGGCTCGCCTCCAGCGCTGCGTCGTCAACCGATCGATTGCTGAGTGCCTGACGCACTTCCGTGCGCAACAGGTCCAGCACATCACGCCCCATCTTCTCCGCGTCGATGTTGGTCAGCATCTCCGCCTGGAACGCCGCGACGCGCTCCGCCTCGGACTCGCGCTCTTCGGCGAGTGCGAGGTTGCTCCGAGCCTCGTCCCGCGCAACGGTCGCCGCGTACGCCTGCCAGCCCGTTGCGATGATGCCGGCGATCAGCACCACGAACGTCGCTGCAATTCCACCCACCAATGCCGTGTTTCGGCGGGCGAACTTCCGAATCTGATACAGCGTGCTCGGCGGGCGCGCAATGATCGGCTCGTCCGACAGGAACCGGCGCACGTCGGCACCGAAGTCTGACGCTGACTGATATCGGCGATCCGGCTCCTTCTCCAGCGCCTTGCCGACGATCGTCTCGACATCTCCGCGCAGTGACTTGTCGAGCACGCTCAGCCGCGTCGGCTCCTCCTCCCGAATCACGCGAACCGCTTCGTACAGCTGTCGCTGCTCCATCGAGTATGGCAGCCGCCCCGTCATCAGTTCGTACAGCACCACACCGAGCGTGTACACGTCCGAACGCGTATCCAGATGACTCGGGTCCGCAGCCGCCTGTTCTGGCGACATGTATGGCACGGTCCCGATGAGCTGACCGACCTCAGTCTGCATCGTCGTCGCCTGAATGTCGGCATCGGTCGCGCGAGCGACGCCGAAGTCGAGCACCTTGACGCGCCCCTCGGGGGTCACGAGCACATTGCTCGGCTTGAGGTCCCGGTGCAGCACACCCTTGCTGTGCGCATGCTGCACGGCATCGCAGATCTGCAGGAAAAGCTCCAGCCGCTGCCGTGACGAGAGACCGTGCGCCGCTGCGTACGCATCCAGCGGCTCTCCCTCCACGAGCTCCATCGCGAAGAAGGGCTGCGTGCCGGCATCGGTCTCCACCGCGCCGGCCTCGTACACCTGTGCGATACCCGGGTGACGCAGCCGCCCGAGAAGCTCTGCCTCCAGCTCGAATCGGCGAAGCAGTTTCGCGCTCGCGAGGCCGGGGCGAATCAGCTTCAGCGCGACTTCGCGATGTGGCCGCTCCTGTGTCGCCCTGTATACAACGCCGAAGCCGCCGATGCCGAGCGTGTCACTGATCACATATCCACCAACGATCGCGCCCTGCGTCAGCGTCGGCATCGCGGGGAGCGCACCGCTTGTCGCGGCACTGGTGTCGCGAGCCGCGTCGAGAACATCGACGTTCGTTCGATCATGGCGCAGCAACTCCAGCACGCTTCGAACGAGCTCCGCGTCGTCGCCACACCGCTGATGGACAAGTTCTTCCCGCTCAGAGGCCGGGCGCTCGACGGCTTCATCGAAGACAGCCTTGATGCGCGCGAAGCGTTCAGGATCCATGGAAGTCCTCCCCAAGCTGCATGCGGAGCCACGCCTGTGCCGAGCGCCATTCCCTGAAGACCGTGCGCGTTGTGACACCGAGCAGCTCTGCCGTCTGTTCCGCCGTCAGACCTGCGAGGAACCGCAGCTCGACGATGCGGCATTGCCGTTCGTCCAGCTCCTCCAGGCGTCGCAGGGCCGCATCGACGTCGAGGAACTCCGTCGTCGGTGCCGCACTGATCCGCTCGAGTGCGGCGGACGTCATACGGTGCCACGCACCGCCGCCCCGCTTGGCTGCGTCGCGCTTGCGCGCGTGATCGACGAGAATGTGGCGCATGGCCCGAGCCGCCGCGCAGAAGAAGGCACGACGATCCTCGGTCGGTGTGGTGTCGCTGCCGAGCAGCCGCACATATACCTCGTGCACCAGCGCTGTCGCCTGCAGGTCCTGGCCCGGACGCTCATCCTCCAGCATGTGCTGGGCAAGCCGACGAAGCTCGTCGTACAGCTCACGGATGAGTTCATCCACCGCCCGGGCATTGCCGGACGCGGCATGGGACAGTGTTGTCCGGAAGTCGCTCATGGCTGCGCCACCTCTGGGCCGCCGCACAGCCTACCGCAGACCCCTCTACGACTGACGAATGACGTACTCGAGGATCTGCGCCACCTGCTCGGGCCGCTCGCACACCGCCAGGGCCGCGGCATCAACTTCCTTGAGCGCGTGCGTAAGTCCGGACTCGTGCACGATGACGAGCGGCGTCCCCAGCGCTGCCGCGAAGCCCGCATCGAACGCGGCATTCCACTCGCGGTACTCGCCGGCGAAGCGCACCACCACGACATCGGCACGCCGGATCGCTGTGCGGGTTCGGATCGCGTTGATCTTCGCCCCCTTGTGGTCCTTCCAGAACGCCTGCTCCTCGTCGCCGAGGATCCGCACGCCGCAGGCGTCGCTGGCGGGATGGTCGGTCACGGGCGCGACCCATCGATCGGCAGCTCGCGGGCCGCGGCGGCGACCTGCGCCCGCCAGTCGGAGTGAATCTCGCCGCCGAGATACACCGTCCAAGTATGGGAAGACATCACAGACTCCTAACATGTCCCGAATACCACTTGGCGATCTGGGCTGAAGTGGTACGGTATGACCCTCAATGCCGGGGGGAAACGTGAACTGACGACCCCGAACTCGTGGTGGGAGCACACAACGCAATGACAGCAGCACTTCGGATCGGTTCGATCGCGGCGGTCGCCGCGGCGATGGCGGGATGCGCGACGCAGAAGGAGCAGAGCGCCCCGCCGGACCCCATGGCGGAGCAGCGGGCTTGGATGGAGTACTCAACGCCCGGTGCACCGCATCGACTGCTCGGCGAACACTTCGTCGGTGACTGGAACATGCGCAGCGTCATGTGGATGCAGCCGGATGCCGAACCCATGACCTCGACCATGACGTCCTCGACGCGTGAGATCAAGGGCGGGCGATTCTTCCGCCAGACCATCGACGGTCAGTGGGACATGGGCCCGGGCATGCCGCCGATGGACTGGGAAGGCACCAACGTCTTCGGCTACGACAACATCAAGGACGCGTACGTCTTCGCGTGGTGGGATGACTCGAGCACGGGCATCGTCACCGGCGAAGGAACCATCGATGACAACGGGCGCGTCTACACGTGGAAGACTGTCGGCCCCGACGTCCTCAATGAGACCTACCGCCCGATGAAGATGGTCACGACGATCCTTCACGAGAACCGCCACAAGTCGGAGTTCTTCCTCAAGGACGACGGCGAATGGTGGCTGCACATGGAAATGACGTATACGCGCAAGTGAGCGACCGGTGCGCGCCGGTCCGCAGCCATGCGCGCAGGAGATTCACAATGAAGATTCGCACTCTGGCTTCACTGTCCGCCGTCGGCATCTGCGCCTTCGGCGCGGGACTGCTCGTCAACCCCACCATCGCCGAGGAACCACCGGATCCCGCCGCGATGGAGGCGGCGTGGAATGACTACATGACACCCGGGCCCGAGCACGCCCACATGGCTGAGCATCTGGTTGGCCAGTGGGAGGTGAGCTCCAAGTGGTGGATGGATCCGAACGCGCCGCCGCAGGAGAGCTCGATGGTCTCGACCATCAAGTCCGTGATGGACGGCCGCTACATCATCGAGCACATGGACGGCGAGCTCGACATGGGCGACGGCCAGATCAAGGAATGGCAGGGCATGGGCGTCTTCGGCTACGACAACATGACCGACAACTACGTCTCGGTCTGGTGTGACAGCTGGATGACCGGCCTGCTCATGGCCGAGGGCGAGGCCAGCGAGGACGGGCGCACCATCACGTATCGCGGCAAGTCGCCCGATCCGATGAGCGGTCGCTACAAGCCCAACAAGTTCGTCATCACCATGATCAGCCCCAACCGCCACCGCTTCGAGATGTATGACAAGTCGCCGTCGGGCGAGTGGTGGAAGAACATGGAGATGATGTACACCCGCGCACGCTGATCTGATGCGAGGACATCATGACCGCTCGACCAGTGCGGCTGCTTGGCATGGGCGCTACTCGCCGATGCCCAGCGGCCGCACTTTCACTTGGATGTCTCCCGCAGGCCCTTCGACGTCGTACTTCACCAGCGTGTCCGTCATCGAGCCGATGAAGCCGCCGAACTCTCCCAGCATGCTCTGCACCTTTTCCAGCGGCCCGGCGTTGACCACCAGATCGAGCTCACCGGCGTAGCTCAAGGTGCCGTCACCGCGCACACCCATCATGTTGGTCAGGACCTCGATCTCCTCGAAGTTCGCGCCTGCTCCATCGAGCGTGAAGACCAGGTCGGCGCGATCTCGACCAGCCCGCTTCCTGTCGCCCTTCTTGGAACCGGCCAGATCCGTGAGCCCCTTCAGCAGCTTGGTGTTGGTCAGGCGACCCTCTCGGATCTGGATCGTGCCGTCGCCAACGATCGAGTCGGGCATGGACGCCAGGGACATCTCCGCCGATCCCGCCGCGTTGACGATGCCGGCAAATCGAGGCTCCTCTTCGCCCTGGGCCCGTCCTCGCAGGATCTCCGACAGCTGCATCCCCTCGACCACCAATGACGCCGCGGCTCGCCGCTCGTCGTCGGTCAGGTCGAGCCGGCCGCCGTTGACGGTCAGCCCACCGCCGAGTCCCGTGATCCGCGCCACCGGAAGCGTCGCGATGCGCTCGGCCATCTCCATGCGCACTTGGGCGTTCTCGATGGGCAGGCGATATTCGCCGAAGGCGATGTTGAAGCCGCGCAGTCCCACGTCGGCGTTCAGTGTTGACGCCATGAAATCGCGCAGCGCCACATCGCCTCCGGCAGCGATCGAGAGGTTCCCATGCGCCTCGTACTGCCGCACGATCGCCTGAATGTCCGGCGGGAGCGCCGCGATGCCCTCGCCTTCGGTCAAGTCAGCTTCGAGGCCGAGCTCGCGCACCGACAGCGTCATGTCATCCATGTTGAACTGACCCTCGGTATGCAGCGCGAGGATCGGCGTGCGGTCGATGTCCAGATCAAGCTCGTAGACGCGCTCCGTCGCACCCTCCACCGGCGTGACGTCCAGCTCCGTGTTGATCTGCGTGAGACGCATCGGCGGCTTGTCACCCAGCGGCACGAACTCCAACGCACCGTTGGTCAGTGCGATGCGCCGTATCTCGAACGCGTTCGAGATCTTGACATCGTCATCAACCCTGTTCTGCTCGAGGATCTCGTCGCGCTTGACGAAGGGGACCAGCCCGCGGAAGCCGCCATCCTCCTCCGCGATCAAGCGCAGCGTTGAATCCGCCAGCTCCACGCGCTCGATGGTGATGCCGCGACCGAAGCGCGGAGCCGCCGCCAGGGTGACGCGGGCCGTCCCTGCGTTGACAACCTCGGTACCGTCCGGCGCCGTCAGGGTGATGCCCGTCAGCGTCACCACGCCATCGGTGTAGTCGAAGTCCTCGTAGGTGATCTCAGGAACGAGGTACTGCTGCGCGACGCGGAGCACCTGGTCCACCACCCACTTGTCGAAGCCAAAGGCCCCGCTGGAAAACAGGACCCAGACCGTCGCCCCGCCGCCACCCACCAGCAGCACGAGGCTCAACAGCACCGTGGCAATTCGTTTCACGACTCGCTCTCCACCGCACGCAACCTGTCTTCCGCCACCTGCAGCGCATCGGCCTGCAGATCCATACCGATTCCCACCCGACCTCGCCGCACGCTCGCCACCAGCGTCGTGCCTGAGCCGCAGCATGGATCGAGCACCACGCCCCCCGGCGGGCAGCACGCCCCAACCAGCATCTCCAGCAGCGCCAGCGGCTTCTGCGTCGGCCACCCGACGCGCTCCTTGGCCATGTTGTTCAGTGACGGAATGTCCAGCACATCCGTCGCCTTCTTCGGCGCACCATCCATGCGCCGACTCGTCGATGGCACCAGCGGTGGCTCGAACCAGTACCGCTCGGGATCGACGCAGTAGAAGAGAATGTCGTCGTGCTTGCGGGCAAACCGCCGCGGCGAGGAGCCGCCCAGACCATATGACCACACGAGGTGGTTCACGAACCGATCGGCGCCGAGCAGCTCATCCAGCAGCACCCGCACCCGGTGGCTTGTCCGCCAGTCCACATGCACCAGCACACTGCCGGTTTGCCTCAGCAGCGGAAGCGTCGCCGCGAGCCGCTCGCGCAGCCACGCGAGGTACGATCTCTGGTCCGGCCAGCGGTCCTCGAACGAGCCCGACCGATCGTGCTGCCGATCACCCGTATTGAACGGCGGGTCCACGTAGACCAGGTCGATCGACTCCGGACGCAGGGCCGCAACGCCATCCAGCCAGTCGCACTGCGCCAACCGCACGCCACCGACAGCCAAGTGCCACTCGAGCGCGCTGCCCTCTGTCCTTGGCTCCGCCTTTGGTTGTGCTTTGCTGCCCGCCACAGTCCCCAGTCTATGCGCACGTCCTGCCGACACTTCACCTACACTCCAGCCATCATTCGCGGCGGAGCCGCGATCACGCCTCGCGCAAGGAAGAACGCGATATGTCCATCATCGAAACCATGCCCAGCAAGCCCTCCAAGCCCGCCGCCAAGAAGTCTCCCCGCAAGCGGGCCAAGACCCCCCGCGAGAAGGCTCCCATGGCCGCCACCGCGGATCGGCACATCTGCTACGAAGCCTCCGTCCAGTGCGTCGAGGCCGAGATCGACTTCGTCGATGACACCTTCCGCGACCTTCGCGGCCGCCGCGCCTCCGTGATCCGCGAGGACTTCTGCGGCACGGCCAATTCTTCCTGCGAGTGGGTCCGACGCCGCCGCACCAACCGGGCATACGGCGTCGATCTCGATCAGCCCACGCTCGACTGGGGTCTCGAAAACCACATCGCCAAGCTCCCCGCCAGCGCTCGCTCCCGCGTCACGCTCCTCAAGGAGAACGTCCTCGAGACCAATCCCGAGCCCGTTGACGCCGTGCTGGCGATGAACTTCTCGTACTACACATTCCAGCGCCGGGCTGATCTCCGACGCTATTTCCAGAACGTCCGCGAGAGCCTCAGCGACGGCGGCATCTTCTTCCTCGACTGCTACGGCGGGTACGAATCCTTCAAGGAGTGCAAGGAAAAGCGGGAGATCAACAAGGACTTCACCTACGTCTGGGAGCAAGCCCACTACGAGCCCATCACCGGACGCATGATCTGCTACATCCACTTCCACTTCTCCGACGGCTCCAAGATGAACCGGGCCTTCAGCTACGAATGGCGCATGTGGACCGTCCCCGAGATCCGCGAGGTCCTCGAGGAGGCCGGCTTCGCACGCTCCACCATCTACTGGGAAGGCACCGACGAGGACACCAACGAAGGCAACGGCGTCTTCGAGCCAGAGTCCGCCGGCGAGGCGGATCCTGCATGGGTGGCCTACATCGTGGCCGAGAAATAACCCCTTCCCGTCCCGACAAGGCCAATCTTCAATCATTTCTGAAAGTTCTGGCAGCCCCGGGGGCCACGGCGTACGATACGGGCATGATGCATGTGTCGGCCATCGAGACCCGTCCGGGACTCGGGGTCTTCGGACTCCAAGACGCCCTCGCGCGCGTCGACCGCGTCATCCGGACTCAGCTCACGTCTGAACTTCCGCCCGTGGACAGGCTCTGCCGCGCACTCGATCAGTATCGGGGCAAGATGCTGCGTCCGGCACTCGTCCTGCTGACCGGCGCTGCGGTGAAGCCCGACGAGACCAACGACGATCTCTACACCGTCGCCGCCGTGCTCGAGATG
>JBCBTA010000142.1:0-7691 GCA_039818905.1 Planctomycetota bacterium | reverse complement strand
TCGCCATCCGCCGCGGGCATGTTTGATCTGATCCTCGGATCGGACGTGCTGTATGCCCCGGATGCGCATGCGCCGATTGGCCGGCTGATTCAGCAGGCCGGCTGCGCTGCGGTGTTGGGTGACCCCAACCGCGCCGCCGCCGATGCGGCGCCCGACGTCTTTCGGGATCTCGGCCTGCATGTCTGGACGACACCAGTGCGAGGCGGTCGTCTGATGCTCGTTCAGTGACGTGTGTCGCGCTCTGCAACGCACTCATCGAGGAAGAGCATGGCCCGTCGGGCATGCGGGATCACGATGCTGCCGCCGACGACGAGGGCGACGTTCATCGCGTCCTCGATCTGTGACTTGGAGAAGCCCAGTTCGACGCATCGCTCCACGTGATAGCGGATGCAGTCATCACATCGCAGCACGGCGGATGCGGTGAGGCCGCAGAGTTCCTTGGTGGGCGTATCGAGTCCGCCCGAAGCACTGGCATCCTCGTACGCGGCGCTGTCGAGCCGAAGGAACCTCTTGATACCGGTGTGATCGCACGCGAGCAGACGCTGCTGGCCTCGGGCGCGTTCGTTGCGAAAGGCATCCAGTCCTTCGTCGGGCATGTCGTGCAGTTCCGCGGTTAAACGTGCTCGGGCTCGGGCTGCTCCGTCGCGATGGGCGGGCTGGTGACCGGCGGAGTCGGCTGATGTCGCCCAGCTTCCGCCTCGATGACCTGTCGGCGTGCGATCTTGACCGCAGTGACACCGATGAAGGCAGCAATAACCATCGCGATCGTGAAGATCACACGGACACGTCCGAAGGTGAGCCATATCCCCAACACGCCGAAGACGGTGCCGATGGCGTACAGCGTCAGCGCAGCGCCCTTGACGCCGAGAGCGCGCTTGAGCATGTGATGCAAGTGCTGATCGTCCGCGGCGCTCATGGGCTGACCGGACATCTTGCGCCGGACGATGGCGAGGACAGTGTCGATGATCGGGATCGAGTAGATGATCAGGCCAGCCACGACGAGATGCGTCTCACCGGTCTGGCCCAGCATCAGGATGATCACGATGCTCATGTAGCCGAGGAGCAGACTGCCGCAATCTCCAAGGAAGATGCTCGCCGGATTGAAGTTGTGTGGCAGGAACCCGAGGCATGCGCCGAGGAGTGCGAGGCAGCAGACGATGCGGGCCATGTCGCGCTCGTGGGAGTCGCCTGCCGCCATGTACAGCGCGATGATCAGGAAGGCGCCGGCAGCAATGGCCGTGACGCCGGAGAGCAGGCCGTCGAGTCCGTCGATGAGGTTCGATGCGTTGCACGCGCCGAGCACGAAGACGGCGATGATCGCCGTGCCCGTCCAGTAGATGACATCGATCTCGATCTGGTTCGTGCCGAATAGCGGCAGTGAGAAGGGCAGATCGATGAACCACGTGAGGTCTTTGCGTCCGATGAGCTCCCCAACGGGCGCAAGAACACCTTCGGCAACCCGCACGCCCACCTCGTCAAGTGCAAGCGCAGCGGCGGCGAGGAGCTGGCCCGCGATCTTCAGTCGTGGGTCCAGCCCGAAGACATCG
Source organism: Planctomycetota bacterium (assembly GCA_039818905.1). GTDB lineage: Bacteria > Planctomycetota > Phycisphaerae > Phycisphaerales > UBA1924 > JBCBTA01. The sequence goes on along the minus strand of JBCBTA010000142.1, from coordinate 6,144 downwards.
TCCCACAGGCCGGTGATCGTGATGACCGTGATGCCCAGCAGGATCGAGAAGGGAACGGGATCGAGCTCGAACCGCGAAGCGTGCTCGGCGAAGATGCTCGAGGGCAGCATGGGGCCGTAGAACGAGAAGGCAATCGCGGCGAGGATGCCGAGGAAGACGGCGACGCCGCCGAGGTAGGCCACGGGCACGCGGTGGACCTTGCGGGCCTCGGAGGGGTTGTCCACGATGCCGTTGGCGATGGCCAGCCTGCGCATGATGGGTGTTGCACAGACGGTGACGAGGAAGGCCACCGCGAAGACGGCGATGTAGCCGTGGAAGATGTCCAACGGACCATTGGCGGCCATCGCCGCGGCGTCAGCCGGCGCAGCAAGGGCGTCGGCGATGAGGTCGGGTTGTGGGATGGTGCTGGGGATCATCTGCCGTGGGCTCGCGGAACATCGCCGCTCGTACGGACATGGTCGGCAATATCACGGATCGTCTGTGGGAGATCGTGGGAGGGATGAAAACCGATCGCCTCGCGGACACGATCGAGGGAAGGCCGCCGGTGCTGAAGGTCCTCGAATCCCGGCCCGAACGCGTCATGATACGGGATCGCCAGAATGCCGGCGGTGCTGCCGAGCGTCTCATTGACCTGACGCGCAAGATCAGCGATCGAGATCACGCGATCCGAGCCGAGATTGAACACGCGTCCATCGCACGCAGGCGTCTCCAGCAGTCGGATCAGTGCCGGGACGACATCGCGCACATCGCAGAAGCACCTCGTCTGGCTGCCATCGCCATGCACGGGTGACGGCTGGCCCTCCAGCGCTGCACGGACGAAGCGCGGGAGCACCATGCCGTAGTCCCCCACCTGGCGGGGGCCAACCGTGTTGAACAGTCGAACGACGACGACGGGCAGGCCGTGCTGCTCGTGGTGTGCAAGGGCGAGATGCTCGCCCAGCGCCTTGCTGGCGGCGTAGGACCATCGGCGTGCGGTCGTCGCACCGTAGACGCAGTCGTCCTCCTCCTCGAAGGGGACCTTGGCAGCCTTGCCGTAGACCTCGGAGGAGGAGGTGAAGAGCACCCTTGCAGGGGTTCCCTCCGCCGGGCCATGTTCGAGGGCAAAACGGAAGACGGAGGCCGTCTCGCCGACGTTGTTCTCGATGGATTCGATGGGCCGACGCACCACGCGCAGAACACCAACGGCGGCGGCGAGGTGGTAGATCCGATCGAACCGTTCGCCCGGCCCGAACGCGCGCAATGCCGCTGCGACATCGGATTCCACGACGCGGAGCGATGCGTGCGCATCGGGCAGGTTCTCGCGGCGGCCGGTCGAGAAGTCATCCACGACGGTGACGCGCGCGCCTGCGGCGAGTAGGTGATCGACGAGATGCGAACCGACGAAACCGGCCCCGCCGGTGACGATACAGCGCAGCGGGACACCCGGCGTCCCGTTGCTCGGCTTCTCGACGCCGTCTTCGGACACTGCGCGTCGCCTCTCAGTCAGTCGTCCTTGGTCGCCGCAGCGTCATCGGTGGTGTCTTCCGCACCCGCCGCGACGGGCGCGTCAACCTCGTCACCCTGCTGATACTCCATGGTCGCACGGAAGTTGCGCTTGAAGTACCCGCCGGCAGACGGGCGAATCGCATTGACGACGACACCGAGGAACTCCGCGTGCGCCTCGCCAAGCTGATTTCGGACGCGGGCGATGAGGCCGCGCTTCTCGCTGTAGGCGCGAACCACGAGGACGGACGCATCGCACACCGTCGCCAGGGCGAGGCCATCGCTGGCGACGACCGCGGGCGGCGTATCGATGAGGATGAGGTCGTACTTCTGCTTGGCCTCCTCGAGCAGCGCCGCCATCGACGGCGTGTTGAGCCGCTCGAAGGAATTGGTGCGCTCGAAGCCGGCCGCGAGGATGCTGAGCCCCTCCACGTCGGTGGTGCCGACGGCTGCGTCCAGCGTGGTCTCGCCGCGAAGGATCTCCGCCAGGCCAGGGCCGACCGGACGATCGAAGACGCGGTGCACCGCGGGACGGCGCGTGTTGGCGTCGATGATGAGCACGCGGAGATCGGTCATCGCGGCGTTGGCGCCGAGGTTGGCGATGACAGACGTTGTCCCCGAGCCGGGCATGCCGGAGGAGACGACGATGGACTTGTGGTGGCGATCGCGGCACGCCTTGAGAATGGCGTTGCGCAGCTGACGGACCGTCTCGGCGACGGCGCCGTGCGGCCGGTCGATGCACGCCGTCTCCACGCGCTGCGGCTTCGCGGGATCGAGCCCGATCTCGGGCACGATGCCGAGCACACGGGTGCGCGGGATCAGCGCGACGTCCTGTGGCGTGCGGATGCGCTGCTCGCGGATCTCCTTGAGAACAATGACGCCCGCGACGGCACCCGTGACCAGCACGACCGTCAGGCCGACGATCGGGACGATCTGCGGGAACGCGCGGCTGTCGGGAATGTCGGCGGCGGAGAGCACGCGAACACGCGCACCACGCTGGCGGCTCAGCTCGAGGGCGCTGATGCGCTGATCGATCTCCTTGGCCGCGTCCACCTTGTTCTTGCGCTCAGTGTCGAGCTGATCCTTCTCGGCCAGCGCGCGCTGCAGCTCGTTGAGCTTGCCCTGCACGTCCTCGAGTCGCGTGAGAAGCGTCTGCTCACCGGCCTCCAGACGGAGGATGGTGTTGCGAAGACTCTCGATGGTGACGTCGAAGGCCTCGCGCATCTCCTTCTGGATGATCGACTGGCGATGCTCCTCGAGGGCGCGGATGGTAATGCGACGGTTCTTGACGGCCCGGTGCTCGGCGCCGAATGTCTCTTCGTCCGCACGGAGGTAGGCGCGTTCGGTCTCGATGCGCTGCTCCAGCGTCGCGGCGATCGGGCTCCGCTCGGCGGTCTCACGGATCGCCTCGGGATAGACGATGCCGCCGGGGTTGTCGCGGGCCTGCTCGTAGGTGAGAAGCGTCTGACGCGTCTGCGCGATCTCGCCGCGTGCGTTGGTCAGCGCGTTCTGGATCTGCTGGGCCTCGATGTAATGGACACTGCTTCGCGTATCGGCACTGGTCAGCTCCTCGGAGCCGATCAGGTTCTCGATGCGCACGTCCAGCGCGTTGATGTCCTGACGCAGACCGGTGAGCTGGCGCTGATACCGCTCGATGGAAGCCTGTGCTTCGCGGGTCTGTCCCGAGAGGTTGTCATTGAGGAAGACATCGCTGACGGCATTGGCGATGTTGGCGGAGTCTTCCGGGCGCGCCATGGACACGCGGAGCACGACGAGCTGCGTATCCGGAATCGAACGCGCCGTCACGCGGTCGCGCAGGTCCTTCAGAGCCTCGACACCGTCGATGACGCCGCCGCGCATGAAACCGGACGCCCAGGAGGATGCCTGCACGGTCGGCTCGTCGATGGCGCGGATGAGCAGCCGGTCCGACTGCATCACCTGCACCTGCGTCTCCATGTACTTGGTGAGCTCGCGCTCACCACCAACACCCGTTGCGGCGCCAACGGCGCCCTCGGCATCGGTCGCGGGGAGGATCTGGAAGGTGACGGTCGCTTCCCAGCTGGGCGCGGTCCGGGCCAGCAGGATGTGGGCCCCCACGCCCATGAAGACGCTCAGCACGAACGCCGCCGCGAGGAAGGGCCAGTAGACCCGAAGCAGACGCATCGGATCGATGTTGAGACCGCCGGCGGTGGCCGGGGCGGGTGCCGGTCTGGGGGGACCGGCGGGTCGCGGCGATGGTGCGACGGGAGTCGGTGTGTTCGTGCTCGTGGCCATCATGTGGTCCTGCTCTGTCTTCGTCTTCGAGAGTCACCAAGTGCGCCCGCTGTGCCTCGGGCGACGCCGCGGTACTCGGCTTATCGGCGACCTCCGGCGATCGCATTCGTCAGGGCTTCGAACTCGGCCTGATACTCTTGCTGAATTCCCTCTCGGGCCTGACGGATCGCATCTCGGGCAAGGTCCCGATATCGATTCGCCTCCTCCATCTCGCCAAGTGCCAGCTGTGCGTTGCCCATGTGGATGAGCGGCGGCACACGCTCGTTGACATTGCTCGACGTGCGGATGGCACGCTCGAGGATTGCAACGGAGTCACGCAGACCCTGATCCCGCTCGAGGCCATCACTCTTGATGGCGGCCTCATATCGGACCCAACCAAGCGTATCCAGCACCGCCGAGTTCAGCGGTGCAAGCTCGGCGGCGCGCTCGGCGTACTGGCGGGCCAACTCGGGCTCGTCCAGGTGCTTGGCGAGGGTGTACGCGAGGTTGTTGTTGAACTCCAGATCGCGCGGGAAGAGCTTCAGACCTGCGCGGCAGGCGTCGGCCACATCCTCGAAGCGTCCGAGCGCGTAGTACACCTGGTTCTGGATGCGGTACAGCTGCAGCATCGCCCAGCCGTCGTCCTCGATCTCGGGCTGCATCGAATCGAGGGCCGCCAGCGCGGCCGACGCATCGGCGGTCTTCTGGAAGTTGTTCTGCGTCTCGAGCAGACGGATGTAGACCGGCAGCTGCTCGCCGCGGTTCTCCAGCTTGCGGGCGAAGTCCTCGAGATAGACAAACGCCTTGTCCGGGTCATCGTCCAGACGCTGCACCAGCGCATCGAACCAGATGCGGGCCTGAGCGCTGGAGACCTTGGCCTTCTCGTACGCCTGCTGCGTGAGCTGCTCAGCGTTTGACGTGTTGCCGAGGAAGTCGTGGGCACGTGCCCAGAGCATCATCGTCGGTGCGTCGGCATCCTTGACATCACGAACGATCTGCAACAGACGGTTCACCTCTGCGCGCGTCGGCTCGGGATCGCGCCGAAGCAGTGCGTTGAGCACATCGCTCGCCTTGCCGGGGTTCTCCGTGAGGTCGTACAGCTGCTGATACAGCTCGGCCGACTCGCGATAGCGACGCGTGATGAAGCTGAGGAAGCCGGCACGCTCCAGCCAACGCTCGCTCTCGGGATTGGCCCGAGCACCGATGACCGCCTGGGCCTGGGCCCGATCAAGCTCACCGAACGCCTGCAGTCGGTTGACCAGCAGCCAGCGCAGCTCATGGTTGTCGGGGCTTGCCTCTATGGCCTCTGTGAGCTGATTGAACGCCCGGTCGAACTCACCGAGCGACTGGTAGATCTGGAAGCGAAGCTCCCATGCCTGCAGGAACTCGGGGTTGAGCGAGACTGCCTGATCGAGGTCGGCCATGACGTCAGGCAGCATCGTCTCGTTGATCTGCGTCTGGCCGTCAACGGTTTCGACGGCGTTGACGCGGGCTCGCATGAAGAAGCCCTGTGGATCGTTCGGATACAACTCGACAACACGATTGAGGATCGTGCGAGCCTCGCGGACGTTGCCGTTGCTCACGGCGAAGTCCGCCTTCATCATCAGCGCTTCCTTGTCCTCGGGATTCTCCAGATCGTTGAGGATCGCGATCGCATCACTCTGCCGGTCCAGCCGCGCGAGCACGCGGGCGATCTGCTTGGAGAGGGCGGGATCGGGCGTGCTCATCGACGCCTGGGCCCGCTCGAAGACCTCGACTGCGCGCTCAAAGTACGCGTCGGCCTCGGCGGAGAGGCGGTCGTAGGCTTCCGGGTCCTCGTCGCGAGACGCCGGGACCTGTCGGCGAGAGACCTCACCGAGTCGCGCCAGCAAGTCGCCGAGAGCCCGATCGGCGACCGCCGTCTCGGGATCCTGGTAGGGACGACCAGCCTCGAATGCCGCGATCGCATCCTGCACGTCGCCGTGACGCTGCTCGAACAGACCGAGTGCGATGAACGGATCGACCGTGCGATCCGCCTCGGGGGTGTTGTCGATGAAGCCCGTGAGCACAGCGCGCCCCTCGGCGACCTGCTCCTGCTCCGCGAGCGAGAGCGCTCGCAGCTCGGCCACGCGCAGCTGGCCAACACCAGGGCGCGTCTCCATCTCGGTGATCGCGGCATCCGCATCGGCGTACCGCTCATCCTCAAGAAGCATCAGCACGTAGGCATACGCATTGTCGAAGTTGCCTTGGTTGTTGCTGAAGGTGCGCTCACGCACTTCCATGGCACGCTCGCGGTTGCCGTACTGCGACTCGAGGCCAAGCCACAGGTCCACCACGCTGCTTGCAACCAGCGGCAAGGGCGCCGAAGCCCTCGCCGTAATCGGCCCGGAGACGGGCCTGCTGCGCACCGGCCGCCAGCCCAATCGTGTG
>JBCBTA010000141.1:0-7721 GCA_039818905.1 Planctomycetota bacterium | reverse complement strand
TCATGCCCAGTGCGAGCGCACCGGCCAGCAGCACGCTCCACAGCACATCACGCCGACGCTGCGCGGCGCGGACCAGACGCAGGCGGTCGGTTGTGTCGGTGTCTTCGACTGACGCCGCGGCGGGCGCCGTCCTGCACGATCGCGATGATCAGACTGGCGTCGAAAGGGCGCAGCCCGAGGCGGCCGGCAAGATCGACGAGCGTCGCTCGTCGTTCGGGCGGCAGAATCGCGGCCCGACCGCCTTCGAGCAACTCGGCGGTGCGCGCCGCGATGATGCGGCGCGCGTCATGCGAGGACAACCCCGCACTGCGCTGATTCTCCCGCTGGATGACGCGCCGCATCCGCCCGTCCGGTGCCGTCGGGGGTGTCCCCACCAGGCGCAGCGCAGGCGCCCTGCGATCAACCGGATGTGTTGGACCGTACATGCCCATGGGAGGTCTCTTCAGCCGCGACGCAAGAACGCCGACGAGGTGTTGGCGTCACGTCCCACGCCCCTCCCTGGGCAATGCTCCGTGCTCTGCTATTCTGCCCCGCCCGATCCCATGAACCAAGTCGCAACCGAGAATGAGCAGCAGGAAAGCACCGGAGCTGGTGCGTTATCCGGACCTGACGCGCTGCCGTCGCTCCGCGTGCCGCACGCGCCCGAAGATGTGATCGCACGACTGCGCAAGCGCTCCAAGCGCGGCAAGCTCGCCGGCTTCGAAGTCAGCGGACCGCCCGGGACCTTCAGCGTGGCGGCGTTCGGCAATCCGTACGATCGGCGGCTGGTCGGTTCGGTCGCCCCGGCCGATCAGGGCAGCATGGTGACGTTCGAGTCGGTCCTGCTGCGCAAGCTCCCGACGCTGATGATCGTCGTCGTCATCTTCACCATCTGGCCGGGTGTGCTGCTGACCGACTCGCTGCTGACGACGTGGTTCTCGTGGTACCCGCAGGCCACGTGGGTGACCTACGCGTGGTACATCCCGCTGTGCCTGCTGGCGATTCCGGTGCTGTGGAAGCAGTACAAGACGTCGAACGCCCTGGCCCACGAGCACGCGCTGGAGCAGATCGACGCGATGGCCAAGGAACTGGACGCGACGCGGGCCTGACCGGCCGGGATCCGGGAACGCCGGGCCTCTGCCCGGGTGATCGATCGCGACTGCCGCTCCCGGCCCCCAGACCGCACACACGGTGCAGGCCTACCCTCCCCGACCCGGGCTCGGACCCCGGCACCGGGCGTCACTGGCACCGCCCGGCGACCAAACCGATGCAGGGGGAGCGTCGTAGGACCCTTCGCCCACCCTGCGCCTGCCCACCCTGGCCTGAGGACGCGTCCGTATGTCGATCTTCTCACAGCCGGATTACCTGCTGTTCATCGTGGTCTCGACGGTGATCGACCTCGTCGTCGCAATCGCGATCCTGTTCTTCCGGTTGCCCCCATCGCTGCAGGCAATCCTGCCCGCGTCCGTCCGGAAGCTCATCTCGCCACGCCTGACCATGGGCCGCTGCATCTTCGCGGCTGGCCTTACGGGAGCCGTGTGGCTCATCAAGTCGATCGTCGCCTTCGTCGCGCTGGACCTTTCGGTCTTCGCGATCATCACGCTCGCGTACGTCCACATCGTGATCAGCCTGCCGCTGCTCGGCGTGCTGGTGCTTCGATCGGGCTCGGTCGAGATTGATGGCGTCGGGACCCGGGCCCGCGCGACGGCACTGGTGCGCACCTGTGCCCTGCTGGCCCTGCTCGGCCTTCCGGTCGGGGTGTACGCCTCGTTCATCGAGCCCAACACCATCGTGCTCGAGCGCACCCATGTCGCCCTTCCGGGCGAGCGCGCCGGTGATGATCTGATCACCATCGCCGTGCTGTCGGACGTGCAGACCGATCGCATGACCGAGAAGCACCTGGAGCTGACCGAGCGCGTCATGGCGCTGGCCCCCGACATCATCATCATCCCCGGCGACTTCTACGAACCCAGCGCCGGTCTCGACGGGCACGACTGGGACGACTTCGAGAATCAGGAGCACCGCTTCCGCGCGTTCCTGAAGGGGCTCGCTGCACCGGGCGGCGTCTACTTCATCGAAGGCAACTGCGAGCTGCAGTACGACGCCCGCAGCATGCTCGAGGGCACCGACGTCGTGCTGCTCGACGATGCCACCACCACGATCAAGTATGGCGATCGGAAGATCCTGCTTGCCGGCGCTGGATATGAACTGCAGTCCGATCGCGGGCGGGCCTTCCGGGAGACGCTTCTCGATGACATCGAGTCCAACGACGATGCCATCGTGCTGCTCGTGTCACACGTGCCCGACAGCATTCTTCATCTGCCGCCTGATGCACGGATCGACCTGACCATCGCCGGGCACACGCACGGCGGGCAGGTGCAAGTGCCGGGCTATGGCCCGATCTTCACCGCGTCGGACGTGCCGCGGGATATCGCCGCGGGCGGACTGAGCGAATTTCGCGGCAATCGCATCTACGTCAGTCGCGGCGTCGGTCTGGAGCGCGGGCAGGCGCCCGCGCTGCGGCTGTTCTGCCCCCCGGAGATCTCACTGATCACGCTGCAGTGACCGCCGCGGGTTCGACAGGACCGGGTACGCTTCCCTTCTGACCAACACTTCCGAGAGTCCAGCCGGTCGCCATGTCCACGTCCATACCGCTCCATCAGATCAAGGTCGTGCTCCTCGAGGGGGTTCATCCCGAGGCGGGGCAGATCCTGCAGCAGGCGGGATACACCGTCGAGCAGTATGACCATGCCATGCAGGATGATGCGCTGCTGGACGCCGCGGCTGATGCGCACATCGTTGGCATTCGATCCAAGTCGCAGCTCGGCCCGGCATACTTCGAAGGGGCCCGACGGCTGTGGGCGGTCGGATGCTTCTGCATCGGCACCAACCAGGTGGATCTCGAAGCCGCCGCCGCGCGGGGTGTCGCCGTCTTCAACGCGCCCTTCTCCAACACGCGCTCCGTCGCGGAGAAGACCATCGCCGAGATCATTGCGCTGCAGCGCCGCCTCTTCGATCGGTCGATGGCGATGCACCAGGGCATGTGGTCCAAGTCCGCCGCGGGTGCGCACGAAGTGCGTGGGCTGACGCTCGGCATCGTCGGCTACGGCAGGATCGGCTCACAGCTCAGCGTGCTGGCCGAAGCGCTCGGCATGCAGGTGATCTACCACGACGTGGTGGACCGCCTGCCCCTCGGCAACGCGCAGGTGCGCAACTCCCTGGGTGACCTGCTGGAGCAGTCCGACGTCGTGTCGCTGCACGTCCCCGCGACTAACGCAACGCGCATGCTCATCGGGGAGCGCGAGCTGGCCGTGATGAAGCCGGGCGCCAAGCTCATCAACAACGCCCGAGGCTCCGTCGTCGATGTGGATGCGCTTGCCGCGGCAATCCGTTCCGGACACATCGGCGGCGCATCGATCGACGTGTTTCCCGAAGAGCCGTCGGCAGGCAAGGCGGAGTTCGACTCGCCGCTGCGCAACATGCCGAACGTGATTCTGACGCCGCACATCGGTGGCAGCACCATCGAGGCCCAGCGCAACATCGCGGGCGAGGTCTCCACCAAGCTCGTCAAGCTGCTCAACAACGGCTCGACCACGACTGCGGTCAACATGCCCGAGGTCGAGTTGCCGATGCTGCACGAGAAGCACCATCGCATCCTGCACGTGCACCACAACGTCCCCGGCGTGCTCAGCAAGATGCACGCGATCATGGGCGGCCTGGGCGTCAACGTCGCGGCGGAGCATCTCCAGTCCGATCCGCAGCGCTCGTACGTGATCCTCGATGTCGATCCAACGCACAGCGAGTCACTCGAGGCCCGCCTGAAGCAGGAAGTGCCCGAGACCATCCGCTGCCGCTCCATCTGGTAGCGGGCCGTCCATCGGGTCTACGGGATCGCGGTGTTCACGATGGCGACAGGCACCATCGCGGCGACGAGGTTCAGCACCGCCATCACGAACGTGACGGGGATCGCAAAGAACCACGCCATCCCCTCCCAGTCATCCCGCAGGCGCCAGTACGCCAGGCCATAGAGCCACGCGACGCCGAGCAGGATGACGAACGCCAGCAGGCTGGCCGCCTGGTTGGTCGCCAGTGACAGCGTGCGCGTCACGGCTTGTGTGATGATCGCGGCGAGGCATGGCAGCAGGATCAGGCTCGCTGCAGCCACGCGCCCACGCTTGGTGCGCGGCAGGCGCGGGAAGAAGGGTCTTCGTCCGGGAACGGGCGGGCACGTTTCGAAGCTGACAAGGCCGCCACATTCGGGGCACGTCGTGATGCGGGCCTCGAGCGTCGTGCTGACGTCGTAGCCACAGTGCACGCAGGGACGTGGCCGGCGATCCGTCATTGCACGCCGACGCGCAGCTGGGCCAGACGCGGCGCGATGGCTTGGGCGGCGCGGCCGCGATGGCTCCTCGCGTTCTTCTCTTCGGGGCTGAGCTCCGCGCTGGTGCGCCCGTCTTCGAGAATGAGCAGCGGGTCGTAGCCGAAGCCGTTGTCGCCGCGGGGCTCGTGGCCGATGACACCCTCGAAGTGGCCGCGGCTGCGGGCGATGATCGTCCCGTCCGGAGCACACACGCACATGGCGCAGACGAAGCGGGCGGCACGCTTGGCCTCGGGCACATCGCGCAGCTCGTCGAGCAGCTTGGCGTTGTTGGCCCCGTCCCGCGTGGCGCGATCATCCACACCGGCGTACCGGGCCGAGTGCACGCCCGGTCGGCCGCCCAGGGCATCGACCTCCAGCCCCGAGTCGTCGGCGAGGCAGAGGCGTCCGGTGGCGCCGGCGTAGTGCCGCGCCTTGATGGCGGCGTTGGCCTCGAAGGTATCGCCGTCCTCGACCGGCTCGGCGATGTCGCTGCCGCCATCGATGGCGTTGAGACCGACGACATCGATGCCCAGCGGCCCGAAGACCGCGAGGATCTCCTCAAGCTTGTGCGGGTTGCCCGTCGCGATGAGCAGTGGCTGTGTCACGCCTGCATTGTAGAGGTCGCGGATCGATCAGCCGCCGGAGACTGCATCGAGGCGCCGCTGCGTGCTCTGCATGCGCATGCCCAGAGCGCGCATCTCGCGGAGAATCTCGTGATAGGGCCAGATGAACCCGGTCGGCTCGAAGCCATCGCTCGTGGCGGAGATACGTTCGATGCCATCCGGCTCGGTCCATGCCTGGATGATGGTGTCCATCGCATCGCGATAGGCGTCCACGATGTTCAGTTCCTGCTCGCGCGTGAGCGCAGGAAAAGACGGGTGCTGCTCGCGGTCGGCTCGACTGATCCACCCGTTCTGGAGTGCTTCCAGCGTCGTATCACGTTCAGAGGCGAGACGGACGGCACAATTGAACGGCTCGCTGGAGTTGAGCAACCCTAGAGCCTCGGTGAGCTCAGCACGGGTCGCCGGTGCAATCTCGGAGACATTGAGCCGGCCGAGGACGCTGAGCCCGGCGTGCACATGCCGCGACGCCGAGCGTGCTTCGAGAATCGACCCTCCGGAGCCGCGCACCGCAAGCAGAAGAATCGTCGCGGCACGATGGCTCGCGGTCTCAACATCACCGCGGCGCGATGCCTCGGACGCGTTCTCGAAGACCAGCGCGACAGCACTGCTGAGATCCTGCGCTTCGGGCAGCAGTGCGAGCCAGCGCAACTCCCCTCCACATTCCCACGACTCCGTCCGCGCAGCGGCGTCGAGCCGATCAAGCCACCCCGGGACCTGATCAGCGTGTGACTCGATCAGGCCGCGAATAGCCTCGGGATTGTGCCAGGCCTGAGCCGACTGATGGAGTTCCTCGACAACCTCCCGCATCGCCTTGCAGCCGTTGGTCTCTACGGTCCCCGGCAGGTCGGCGGCGGTCAGCGGCTCCTCCATCGGAGGCACAGGCGGCAGTGACTCGCTGCAGGCGCACAGGATGGCGCACGCCAGCAGGATGCCGGCAGGTCGCAGTCGATGCGTCATGGTGATCTACCTCCCGCGGTACTCGGTCGGCACGTCGCCGTGATCGGCGCGGATGATGCTGCGGATCCCGCCGCGGCCGCGCCAGTTGGTGATGATCTGCATCCACGCCGGGGCCAGGCACTGCACCAGGTCATCGCGCACCTGATTGGTGACGGCCTCGTAGAAGATCCCTTCGTTGCGGAAGGACTGGTAGTACAGCTTCAGGCTCTTGAGTTCGACGCACGTGCCGCCATCGGCGGCGCCACACGGCATGTAGCGCAGCGTCACCTCGCCGAAGTCCGGGTGGCCGGTCTTGGGGCAGACGGAGGTGAACTCCTCGCCGATGTGCTCGATGACGAAGGGTGTATCGCTCGGCGTGCGGAAGGTGTCGAGAAGCGATGCGTCAGGCATGGTTGGGCGGGCGTCCTCAGGCGACGGGCGACATCTGCTCCAGTCGCGTGCGCAGGTTGTCCAGGACGTTCATGAAGTTGATGTACGAGTCGTAGGGTGAGTCGTACGGATTGAAGTACTTGTGGACGTCGCCGTCGGCGAAGTACTTGGTGCACATGTAGTAGAAGTGGTCGGACGTGGTCAGCTTGCGCCAGTCGTTGAGCAGGTGACCGGTGTCCTCGATGCGTTGCTGGTCACCCTCGCGGGTGGCCTCCATCCAAGCGTCCTTGATGGGTCGCTCGAGCTTGTACGTCTCGGTCAGCGCGTTGGACTGCATGGCGTTGCCCAGCCACGCGCTGAGGTCACGCTCCGTGTCGGCCCACGAGGTCATGTGCGGCGCGTCGTACGCGCCGACCGCGTCGAACTGATCGATCGCTTCGGAGCATGTGTTGAAGTGGTTCTGCCCCTTGGCGATGTCGAAGATCTTGGCGGGCAGATCGCCGAGGAACTCGAAGATGCCCGTGTCGGCCCACTGGTGCTCGCCGAACGTCTCGTAGTCCATGAACAGGTTGCAGATGTAGCCGTCGCCGTTGATCTGGTGGACCCACTTGGCGAACTTCTCCGTGGTCATGGGCGCAGCGTCGGAGCAGCGGGCCTCGGCGTCAACCTCGCGGGATTGTTCGGAGAAAGCACGCCCGGCGGCCTTGTGCGGACGGGCCAACTGGCAACAATGCACCTCCGGTGTCCGCCGTGCGGACATCGGGGAGAGAGGAAAAGCATCACGCGGAAGCGAGCGCAGCCTCATGGCCTCAGTCGTCTTCTACTTCCAGGTCCACCAGCCGCACCGGCTGCGTCGGTACTCGGTCTTCGATACCGACCCCTTCTACTTCGACGACGACGCCAACAAGGACATCCTGCTGAAGGTCACGGAGAAGTGCTACCGCCCGGCGACCAAGCTCATTCTCGATCTCGTCAAGAAGAACGGCGGGAACTTCCGCGTCAGCTACGCCATCACCGGCACGGTGCTCGAGCAGCTCGAGCGCTGGGCCCCGGACGTCATCGAGCTGTTCCAGCAGATGGCCGAGACGGGCTGCGTCGAGTTCCTCGGTGAGACGTACTTCCACTCGCTGGCCTTCCTGTACTCGCGCGAGGAGTTCCGCGAGCAGGTGGACATGCACACCCGGAAGATCGAGCAGCTGTTCGGGCAGACGCCGAGGGTCTTCCGCAACACCGAGCTGACGTACAACAACGACGTCGCGCACTTCGTCAACGAGATGAAGGACGCCGACGGCAACCCGCGCTGGAAAGGCATCCTGGCCGAGGGTGTGGACCGCATCCTCGAGTACCGTTCGCCCAACCACGTGTATCGCCCGCCGAACACCGGCGAGGGCCCCGGCGGCCGCCCCTTTGCGCTGCTGCTGAAGAACTACCGC
>JBCBTA010000140.1:0-7776 GCA_039818905.1 Planctomycetota bacterium | reverse complement strand
GACGCAGCGCACCCTCGACGACGAACTCGGAGTCGAGCAGCGACGACAGCGTCGCAACCTCGTTCTCGGTGAGCTCCATGCCCTTCTTGTTCGGATCGATCCCCGTCTTTTCGAGGATCTCATCGGCGAACTTCGGGCCAATGCCATGGATGTACCGCAGTGCGTAACGCAGCTTCTTGCGGTCCGGAATATCAACACCAACGATACGTGGCATCTGTCTTCGCTCCGTCGCTGTTCAGCTCAGCCCTGGCGCTGCTTGAAACGCGGCTCTTTCTTGTTGATCACGTACAGCTTGCCCTTGCGACGAACGATCTGGCAGTCGTTCGACCGGCGCTTGATGCTTGACTTCACCTTCATCGCAACTCGCTCGCTTTCCTACTGCGAGAGACGCGCCGGGACGACGATCGCCCGCCACACATCCAACCCGTCAACTCCAAGACGACCGCACCCACCACGGCGACGCAGACGCTCGCCGGCGCGCGGACGGAGAGTATAGCAACCTTCCCGCCCGGGGACACCCCCACTTTCGCTACCGACCCCGCTTATCGCGTCAGGATCCGCCCACCACCGGGAGCCACTGCGACCACGTGCTCCTCATGGCAGGCCAGACACCCGTCCGCCGTCACCACCGTCCACCCATCGTCCAGGCCCCGCACAGGCGTCCGCCATGCCGGAAGCCCACCACCGGGCGGTCCGACCGCCTCCCCGGGCCGGGACGTCAGGATCGGCTCGATCGCCAGCACCAGCCCCGGCTCCAGCAGGAAGTCCGGCCCGACGAAACCCGACCAGTAGGCCGGAGCCTTGGGCGCCTCGTGCAGGTCGCGGCCGATGCCATGCCCGACGTACTCGGTGACGATGCCACAGCCAGTCTCATGGGCCATCGCCTCCAGTTCCAGGCCGATCTCCGACCATCGCCGCCCGGGCACCATGGACGCAGCGCCGTGCTCCAGGATGGTGCGGGTCGCTTCGATGAGCCGGGAGGCGACGTCGTCGTCAGGTCCCCCGGGCACCAGCACACTGCGAGCCGCGTCGGCGCACCAGCCGCTACACCGGGCACCGACATCGATGGTGACCAGATCACCCGGGGCGATCACCCGCGTCCCGGGCACGCCGTGGACCACACCATCGTTGATGGAGAGACACGCCTCACCGGCGAAGGGCGGAGCGTCCTTCTGGATGTAGCCACGGAACAGGCTCTCGGCGCCGGCGTCGCGAAGCACGTCGGCGACGGCCTCGTTGATCTGCAACGTGGTGACGCCCGGGGCGCAGGCACGCTCGGCTGCGTCCAGCGCGCGGGCGACGACCCGGCCGGCGTCGGCGATGCGATCAATCTCCTCGGGCGTGCGCAGCGTGAGCGTCGCGTCGAACGGCCGGCGTGCTGCCATCAACTGCGCGGGCCGCGAATCCGTGTGCCCTTGCCGCCACGCTCATCGGCACCGAGGAAGCCGGCGTAGTTCCGCATGAGCAGGTTGGCTTCGATGCGCTGGATGAAGTCCAGGCCGACGGACACCACGATGAGCAGACCCGTACCACCAAGGAACTGCGTCACGGCGAAGTCGATACCGAGACTCGAGTTCACCACCATCGGAAGGACGGCGATGATCGAGAGGAATCCGGCGCCGACGTACGTGATGCGTTCCATCACGGTCTCGAGATACTCCGCGGTACGCGGTCCCGGGCGCAGACCCGGAATGAACGAGCCGTGCTCGCGGAGCTGCTTGGACATGTCTTCAGGGTTGAACTGGACGGTCGTCCAGAAGTAGCTGAAGAAGTAGACCATGATGATGTAGACGAGGATGTACGGGAAGTTGCCCATCTGGAATGCATCGCTCAGGAAGCGCGCGGTGTCCGTGAGCCAGGTCGCCGAGTCCTTGCTGGCGTCGTAGAGATAGCCGAAGAACACGGAGGGGAAGATCATCAGCGAGCTGGCGAAGATGATCGGCATGACGCCGCCGTGGTTCACGCGCAGCGGCAGGTAGGAGCGCTGTCCGCCGTAGACCCGGCGACCGCGCGTGTGCTTGGCCTGCTGCACCGGGATCCGGCGCTGAGCGACGGTCATGAGCACACAGCCGGCGACGACGAAGAAGAACGCGCCGATCAGCATGATCAGGTTCATCCAGGACAGCGGCGGCTCGCCCCCGCCCTCGAGCCCGAGCATGGTCTGCACCCAGCCGAACTCACGCAGCGGCGACTCGCGGATGACCCAGAGGAATGCATTTGGCATCTGCGCCAGGATGCCTGCGGTGATGATCAGGGAGACACCGTTGCCGATGCCATACTTGTCGATTTGCTCACCCAGCCACATCAGGAAGACCGTGCCCGCGGTCATCGAGGTGACGGCCATGACCCACCACAGCGGGTTGGTGGCCCAGTTGGGGTAAACCAGGTTCTGCGCGGTGATGTAGCTCAGCCAGCCGACTGCCTGGATGATGCAGAGGCCGACGGTGGTGTACCGCGTCCATTCCTGCACCTTCTGCCGACCCGACGGGCCTTCCTGCTGCAGCTTCTTGAGCGGCTCATACGCCGAGGCGAGCAGCTGGAAGATGATCGCGGCGGAGATGTACGGCATGATGCCGAGGCCGAAGATCGTGGACTGGCCGAAGCTGCCGCCGGAGAAGACGGAGACGAACGAAGCGAGCCGACCTGCGGCGGTGCCTTCGCTGGTCTGCGTCTGGAAGAACTCGGCGAGCTGCTGCTGATCGACACCGGGCACGGGAATCCAGAACCCGATGCGGTAGACGGACAGCATGGCCACCGTGAAGAGCAGCTTGTTGCGCAGCTCTGGGATCTTGAAGATGTTGATGAACGCCTGAATCATTCGGCACTCGGCCCCGCCCTCTCGGGCTTAGTCGTCCTTGCTCTCGGCCTTCTTGTCCGCCTTCTTCTTGCCCTTGCTGGCATCGTCGAAGGTCTTGGCGGCACGACGCTTCGGCTTCTTCCGAAGGTTCTTGGGCGATCGATCGTCGCTGTTGCGGTCCACGCCGCGAACGCGGTCGCGGCGGGTGCCGCTCTCGGTCACGGAGCCGCCGGCGTCGGTCACCAGCTTGCGGGCGGTGTCCGACACGCGGTTGGCCTCGATCTCCAGCTTGACGCTGACGGCCTCCACTTTGCCCAGATCCCCAAGGATCTTCAGCGGACGCTTGGTGTCGCGGATCAGGCCAGCATCGATCAGGGCCTCGGCGTCGATCTTGCCACCCTTGGCGAAGTTCGGATGCGCGAGGATGTCGCCGAGGTTCACGATCCAGAAGCTGGTGGTGAACTTGGCGTTGGTGAAGCCGCGCTTGGCCATGCGCCGGAACAGCGGCATCTGGCCACCCTCGAAGGAGTGGCGACGCGAGAAGCCGGCACGGCTGCCTGCACCCTTGTGGCCTCGACCGGACGTCTTGCCGTGGCCGCTGCCACGACCGCGCCCGACGCGCTTGCGCGCCTTGTACTTGCCGGCCAGCGGGGTGATTTCGTGAATCATCATGGCGGGAGTCTCCCGTCTCTCAATCAGGAACCGTGCGGCGATCAGCCGTCGGTCTTGGCCCCGGCATCGCCGGACTCTTCGGTCTTCGCCTCCGCGGAATCGGAGGCCTCGCTCTCGCTCTTGGACGCAGCCACGGGCACCGCAACCTGGAAGGCCGATGCACGGGCGATGCGCTCATCGACCTCGCTCGGGCCGAGTTCCTGGCCACGCAGGCCCTCAATATCGGCACGGGAGCGCAGGTTGCGCAAACCGTCAACAACCGCCTTGGCGAGGTTCTTCTTGTTGGTCGAACCGTAGGCCTTGGTCATGCAGTCGGTGATGCCCGCAAGCTCGAGCACCGCGCGAACGGTCGGGCCAGCAACGACACCGGTACCCGGCGATGCCGGCATGAGCTTGACCGTCGAGGCACCGGCACGGCCAATGACCTCGTGCGGGATGGTGTTGCCCTGGAGCGTCACCTTGTGCAGCTTCTTGCGGGCCTCCTTGCCGGCCTTCTCGATGGCCGGGGGCACCTCGTTCGCCTTGGCGTAGCCGAGCGCGACGCGCCCGTTGCGATCGCCCACGACGACGAGTGAGCCGAAGCTGAAGCGGCGTCCACCCTTGACGGTCGCCGCGGTGCGGAACACGCCGATGGTGTTGCTCTCGAGCTGATTCGATTCTTCGGTGATCCTGACCATGACCGGTGACCGCTCCTGTCTCAGAACTCGAGGCCGCCCTCGCGAGCGCCGTCCGCCACGGCCTTGACACGACCGTGATAGAGGAAGCCATTGCGATCGAAGACAACCTGCTTCACGCCGGCCGCCTTCGCCTTCTCCGCGAGAGCCTTGCCGACAGCCTTGGCGGCGTCAGCGTTGCCCGTCTTGTCCAGCTTCAGCGACTTGTCGCGGGTGGACGACGCGCAGAGCGTCGTGCCGGCGAGATCGTCGATCAGCTGCACGTACATGTGGTTCAGCGAGCGGAAGATGCTGACGCGCGGGCGGTCGGGCGTGCCACGCACGACCTTCCGGACGCGGCGACGCCGGCGAGCCAGACGCTGATCCTTCTTCTTTTGCTTGTCCATCGCTCGAATCTCCGCGAACACAGCCGCAATCAGCTGCCGAACGCCTTGCCCTGCTTCCGCTTGACGATTTCCGTGAGGTACTTGATGCCCTTGCCGTTGTACGGCTCGGGCTTCCGCGTGGCGCGGACCTGGGCGGCGAACTGGCCGACCGCCTGCTTGTCCGCACCCTTGACGGTGATGATCTGTCGCTCGATCGTGACGTCGAGACCCTGTGGGATCGGCATCTCAATGGTGTTGGCGAAGCCAACCTTGAGGGCGATCTTCTGGCCGCGAAGCTCCGCGGTGTAGCCGACGCCGACGACCTCGAGCTGCTTCTGGTAGCCCTTGGTCACGCCGGTGACCATGTTGGCCAGCAACGCTCGCGTCAGCCCCCAGTAGGCGCGGACCTGCTTCTCGCGGAGACGCGCGTCGTCGATCGAGACGTTGACGCACTTCTCGCTCTCGTCCCACTGCACGCTCACCTCGGGGCGGTGCTCGTACTCGAGGGTGCCATTGGGCCCGGAGATCGAGATCGCGCGTCCGTTGATCGCAACGCTGACCCCTGCGGGGATCTCGACAGGCTTCTTTCCAAGTCGGGACATCGGTCGGTCCTCTCACGCCTCCGGGCACGCGCCGGGGCTGGGTCGTTGAATCAGTACACCGTGCAGAGCAGCTCGCCGCCCGTCTTGGCCTCGCGGCACTTGCGGTCGGACAGGACGCCCTGCGACGTCGAGATGATCGAAATACCAAGGCCCTGCAGCGGACGCGTCAGCTCATCCACCTTGCGGTAGACGCGGCAGCCGGGCTTGCTCTCACGCTTGAGCTGGCTGATCAGCGGCTCACCGTGCGGGCCGTACTTCAGCCGCACGCGGATGTGGCCCTGTCGGCCGTCGTCGATGACGTCGTAGCCCTCGATGTAGCCCTCATCCTGAAGGATCTGCGCGATACCGCGGCAGACCTTGCTGTTGAGGCACTGCACCGTCTTGGCGTGATTCCGAACCGCGTTGCGGATTCGGGTCAGCATGTCGGCAATGGGGTCGTTGAAAGCCATTCACTCGCTCCGTTACCAACTGGCCTTGCGCATGCCAGGAACCTTGCCCTCGAGCGCCAGCTGCCGCAGCATGATGCGGCTGACGCGGAACTTGCGATACACACCCTTGGCGCGCCCGGTGATCTCACACCTGCGCACCTTGCGGGTGCTGAACTTCGGGGCCCGCTTGCTCTTGGCAATCTGTGCCTTGGTCGCCATCAGTTCTTCGCTCCATCCTCATCACGCCGGAACGGGAAGCCGAGCCCCTCGAGCATGAACTTGCTCTTCTCCGGATCCGAGTTCCGAAACACGAGGTTGATGTTCATCCCGTGCGTGAACGTCACGTTGGCCATGTCGATCTCGGGGAAGGCGCCCTGCTCGATGAGACCCATCGAGTAGCTGCCGCCGTGATCGAACGACTTGTCCGGCAGCCCTCGGAAGTCGCGGATACGCGGGATCGCGAGGTTGATCAGCCGGTCAAGGAAGTGCCACATCTTGTCGCGGCGGATGGTCACCATCGCCGCGGTGTCCATGCCTTCACGCACCTTGAAGTTCGACACGCTCTTCTTGGCCTTGATCAGCACGGGCTTCTGGCCGGTGATCTCGGTCAGCGTCTCGACGATGGTGTCACGGATGTTGGGCGACAGCTTGCCGCCGTCGAGGTAGCGACCGACGTTGACGTTGAGCACGATCTTGTCGAGGCGCGGGCGCTGCATGGGGTTGGAGAGGTTGAACTTCTCCGAGACCTTCTGCGCGACCTCATCCTCATAGAGTGCCTTGAGGCGGGGCGGACCGGAGGACTTCAGTGCCTCCTGGGCCGACGCTTCGTCGATCTTCTTCTTCTTCGCCATCGGTGACCGCCTACTTCTTGGCCGGGCTGACCGAGCCCAGCTCCTTGCCGCCACGGGCCGCGATGCGGACCTTGGCGCCATCCTTCTTCTGCTCGAACCGCACGCGCGTGGGCTTGCCGTCAACGACGGGCACCACGTTGCTCATATGGAACGAACGATCCAGCTCGACGCGTCCACCCTGCGGGTTGACCCGCGTGGGCCGCATGTTCTTGACGATGCCCTCGATCCCACCGCCACGAACGACGACGCGATCCTTCTTGGGAATGACGCGGACGACCTCGCCGGTGCGACCCTTGTAGTCGCCCGTCAGGATCATGACCTGATCACCCTTGCGCACATGGGCCGGCATGTCAGACCACCTCCGATGCAAGCGACACGATCTTCATGTAGCCGCGCTCACGCAGCTCTCGGGCGACCGCGCCGAAGATGCGAGTGCCGACGGGGTTGCCCTCGGCGTTGATCAGGACGACCGCGTTCTTGTCGAAGCGGACGTATGAACCGTCGGGACGGCGCGTTGGGTACGAGGTCCGGACGATGACCGCCTTGACGACGTCGCCCGACTTCACATCCGCGCCGGGCAGCGCCTTCTTCACGGAGCACACCACGCGATCGCCGACACCACCGGTCTTGCGGGTCATCTTCCCGCGGGCGGTCGAGCCGCGCAGCACCCGGATGATGTACGCCTCTTTGGCGCCCGAGTTGTCCGCAACGTCGCACCTGGATTCCTGCTGCAGCATTGCTCGTTCTCCGAGAATGCGCGGTCAGACCGCGCCTTGCTCCACCACGCGGACCAGACGCCACGCCTTCGTCTTGCTGATCGGGCGACACGGGGCAACTTCCACCCGGTCGCCGAGCCTCGACTCGTTCTGCTCATCGTGCACGTGCAGGGTCGTGCGCTTCCTCAGGTACTTGCCGTACTTCGGATGCTTGGACACGAACTGCACGACGACCTTGCGCGTCTTGTCGCGCTTGTCGGACTCGACGATCCCGATGCGGGCGCCGGTTGCACGCTGTGGAGCCTCAGTGTTGCTCATTTACTTGCTCGCCTTCCCGTTCAGCTCACGCGTCTTGCGCTCCGTCTTGAGCCGCGCGATGTCCTTCCGGATCTTGCCGAACTGGCTGGGATCCTCGATCTTCTCGGTGACGACGGCGCAACGCAGATCAAAGAGCTTGCGCTGCAGCCGGTCGATCTCCACGGAGATCTCCTCTTCAGTCAGACTGTGGACTTCAGAAGCCTTCATCGTCACCGTCTCCTCAGACCGTCATCCGCCGCCCGACGAACCGCGTGCGGACCGGCATCTTCATCGCGATACGAACCAACGTCCGACGTGCCGTGTCCTCGGTCACGCCGGCAATCTCGTAGAGCATCGTGCCGGGCTTCACGCGG
>JBCBTA010000139.1:0-7790 GCA_039818905.1 Planctomycetota bacterium | reverse complement strand
GCGCATCACCGATGCCGACGGTGCTCCCATTCCACGGGCCCATATCCGCGTGATCGCGCTCGGGACGTCTGACGTTCCGCTCCCGCTCACCTCAGACGCGCTTGGCGAGCTGATGGCGGCGGACCAGCGCTCGGAACAGGCGGTGACGAACAGGAAAGGCGAGGCGACGATGACGGTGCTCTCGGAGCGACGGTACCTCGTCGAGATCGACACCCCTCCGCTGGGTGGGGAATGGACCTCGGCCAGGTGGCTGCTGGACGAGGCGTCACTCTCCCCAGCGAATCGCGCGCAGCCAGCGTTTCAGGCGCAGGTTGTCCGTTAGAGGCGTCACAGCCCTTCTCGGACGCCGCGGGGACGGCGCAGTCGCCAAGCCGCACCGGATCTTACGGCGCCGGTGTCCGATGACGAGCAGCGATGCTGCGCGTTTCCATGCATGAAGCCGAGGTCGGAATGACCCTGTCGATGCCGGTGCTTCACCCGGAGCACCCGGAGCGGACGCTGCTCAAGCCCGGCTTCGTCCTCAGCCGCGGCGCACTGCGTCGGCTGGAGTCACTGCATGTCACCGAGCTGTGGATCGAGTATCCGCCGCTGTCCTTCGTCGCCAAGTACATCAGCCCGGCTGTGCTTCGACATCGCGGGGCCGTGACCGGCGTCGTGCGCGACGTGCTGCACCAGATGAGCCGCGATGCCCAGGCGGACATCGAGTACGCCACATTCCGTGACACCATCCGCGACTTCGCGCGGACGCTCTCCTACCACCGCCCCGCTGCCCTGATGGTGCAGAGCATGGCGAATACCAACCGCCCCCTGGTGCGCCATCACAGCGACACGTGCTATCTCGCGCTGCTGCTTGGCATGAAGCTGGAGCACTACCTGATCGTGCAGCGACCACGTCTGTCCGCACGCCGGGCCCTCGATGTCGTCGATCTCGGTGTCGGCGCGATGCTGCACGATGTCGGCATGCTGGAGCTGGAGCAGACGGTGCTCGACGACTGGATCGCGCAGGATCATCCCGAGTCGCACGACGGATGGCGCCGCCATGTGGAGCTGGGGTATCGGCGGCTCAAGGGCGGGCTGGAGCCCGCCGCGATCGCCGGCGTGCTGCATCACCACCAGCACTTCGACGGCAGCGGCTTTCCGATGCGCGACGGCGCCGACGGCGTCAGCCGTTCGCTTTCCGGAGAGGACATCCACATCTTCGCTCGGATCATCTGCGCCGCGGATCTCTACGACCGGCTGCATCACCCGCCCGGGCGTCGCGAAACGCAGCCCGCGGTGCGCACGCTCGCAACCATGCTCACGCCGCCCTACCGGGACTGGATCGACCCCGTGGTCATGCGAGCCCTGCTCGGCGTTGTTCCCGCGTACGCCCCTGGCACACAGATCACGCTGAGCGACGGACGTCCCGGCGTCATCGCGGATTGGCGACCGGACGCGCCGTGCCGTCCGAGCATCCACCTCATCGGACGCGACCGCGGCAAGCCAGATGTCGATCTGCTTGAACAGCGCAGCGTGGCCATCGCGGAAGTCGATGGACACGACGTGCTGAACGACAACTTCGACATCGAGCCCGCGAACGCGGCGTCTGCGGTGTGTGCCGGAACAACGGTTCGTCGGGCGGCCGGTTAGCCAGCAGTGCCGCGGGAGGCCGTGGTGGCGGCGGACTTCGCCGACTCACGGATCTCATCCGGCGCATCGGCGACAGCTGAATCGGCGGCTTCGATGTCCAGCACTTCGGCTGGCGACGGCTGACGCGTCAGGATGCGATCACCGACATCGAGTCCGTTCACGACCTCGGCGAAGGTGGTCGAGCGACGGCCGACGGAGACGGCGTGGCGGCGGTACTTGCCCTGCGCAGGCTTGTACACGTACGCCTTGCGGCCATCGAAGAAGATCGACTGCACCGGGACGGCGATGGCATCATTGACATGGTCGATGATGAGGTCCGCCTCGCATCGCATGGACGGCTTGAGGCCGTGATCCTGCGTGCCGAGGTCGAGCTTGACGTTGACTTCGTACTCGCGAAGGTTCGGGTCGCGCCAGCCACCGGACTCGGCGATCACGCCGACGGAATCGACCACGCCGTTGAAGATGCGGCCGCGAGCTGCATCGATGCGGACGCGGGCAGGCTGCCCCTCCTCGACCTGACCGACGAGACTCTCGTGGATCTTGATCGCGGCGACCATCTCGCCATTGTCCGGCAGCACGATCAGTTCCTCGTTGGGATTGATCTGCGTGCCGATCTGCATCGGGCTGTTCTCGCGGCGCCAGCGGTTGCGCTCCAGCGACGTGGCGTACACCACCATGCCGGACGTCGGCGCGACGATCGTTGTATTGGCGAGCTGTTCGCGCAGATCCTTGACACGCGTATCGCGGCGCGCCAATTGGCGCTCGCGGTTGGTAACGTTGGCCTGCTTGGTCGCCAGACGGCTCTCGTTGCGGCGCTGCACACGATCGAGCTCTGCGCGGGCCTCGTCGATCTCCGAACCAAGCTGCTTGATCTGCTTCTCGCGCTCGTACGTCTCGTACACCTGGAGGCGAAGCTTGGACTTCTCGAGATCGCTCTGCGCCCGGATCATCGAGAGCTCATCCTGCTTGAGCTCGTCGCTGCTGAGGAACTCCTCGGCGTACAGGTTCTGCGAACGCTCGAAACGCTCGGTCAGCCGCTGCGACTCACGCTTGGCGGAGTCGAGATCGAGCGCGAGCTGGCGCATTTTCTCGGGATCGTCGCCCTGCTCCCACTTCTTCATCTCGAGCAGTGCAAGCTCGAGGCGGAGCTGGGCCTTGTTGTACTCCGACTCGTTGTTGCTGAGCTGAATCTCCAGCTCGCTTCGGGCAGCGACGAGATCGCTCCGAGCCGACTCCAACTGGAGAAGGTCGTCTTCGAGCTCATTCTCGATCTCTTCCGAGGACAGCCGAACAAGGACATCGCCTTCGTTGACGAACGTGCCCTCCTCGACGACTTCGACGATCGTTGCGCGGCTCTCAAGTTCGCTGCGAAGAACGGTCTCGCGCCGTGCGCGGAGATCGCCGTTGGCGGTGAGCTTGATGTCGAACTCGCTGCGGTTCACGTCGTAGAGCTCGACGTCCGAATCGGTCGCGGCATCACCGCCGCGGATGAGGAACCATCCGCTCCCACCCAGTGCTCCAATGACCACAAGGGCGAAGACAACTTTGCCAAGTGCCGCACCACGGCGGCACCTGGTTCGTATTCCGTTTGGGTTCGTCTGCATCGGCCCTCCCGAAGCGGATCGGTTCATTCATTGTTACCGCCTCGGACGACCGCGGTTGGCCGCCGAGCACCAAATCAGGGTGAGATCACTCCTGATCGGCATCCTCGTCCGGTGAGGGTTCGCCGGCGGCGCCCTCCTCGGATTCATCAACCATCTCGCCACTGCCGAGAGTGAACTCCTCGGTTTCGACGAGCATTCCCTGCAGTGGACGGAAGAGGCCTGTCGGATCGACGCGCATCTGCCCCGTCGCAAGCAGGTAATCGAGTACGGCAATCCGCAGATCCCGGAGAGCGCCGTTGCGGTCGTTGAGGGACTGCAGCAGCTCATCCTGGGCATCGAGGCTCTCCTGCGTCGTCACGCTGGCGGGGTCGATCTCCTGCTGGTCCAGACGACGCCGGTTGAGCTCGACGGCACGCTCCTGCAGATCGAGGTTGAACTTGGCTCGCTCGATCTCGCGGACACTGGCACGAGCGTCGAGAATGACGTTGTCTCGGAACTCGTCGAGATCGCGCTGAGCACGCTGCAGGCCGATGATGCTCTGCCGCAGCGTGAGCCGCTCGATCTCGCGATCGAGCGGTAGACCGAAAGTGACGCCCAGGCGGTAGTCGGAATCGTCGATGTCGAACTCCGGAATCAGGTCCTGATTGTCCGTTCCGAAGGTGGCGTCCGCAAAGACGTCGAGATCGGGCAGCAGCTGATTGCGCGAGTTGATGACGCCGCGGCGCGAGTCGTCGAGGCGATCGCGTTGGTTCTGGTAGTCGAGGCGGTACAGCAGCGCCGTGCGCGATGCCTGCGCGGTACCGACTTCCGGCTCGGGCAGCACCAGATCGACGGGCCGGATCTGCAGAGCCCGAGCGACATCGAGCCCGAGGCGCACCTGGAATCGCTCGGTCGCCAGGCGGTAGGAGTCGCGGGAGTTGGCCAGAGAGACGCGGCTTCGGGCCACGTTCTGCTCGACGTTTGCCAGCTCGAACGGGCTTCTCCGGCCCGCATCGACCTCCATGCGGCGTTGCCGTTCGAGCCGCATGAGGTTCTCGAGGCGGCGCTGCTGGTTGAGGATGTTCGCCTGCTGCGCGATCAGGCCGAAGTAGTCGCCGGCGATGTCCACGAGGAAGCTGCGCCGGAAGCGCTCGAAGGCACGTGCGGCGTACACCACGTTTCGCTCTGCCTGGATGCGATCCTCCTGCGCAATCAGGCCCGCGTCGCGGAGCAGCGGAATGTCCGCCGACAGCACGAGCTGGGTCGAGGCCGTGTACGGATCATCCAACGCATTGACGATGTCCTGGGCCGCGGCAGTCACGAGGCGGGCTTCGAAGTCACCGCCGTAGGGCAGCAACTGTGTGACGCGCAGCTCGTTGATGACATTCAGCGTGGTGGTGGTACTGCCATCGATGGAGTTCCAGTCCGTCGAGACGGTGAGGTCGTCGAAGAAGCGCGGCGTCCATCGGTGTCGCTCGATGAGCAGACGGATGACCGCAAAGATGTAGTCCTCTTCCGCGGTCCGATATTCGCGGCCGCTCTCCTGAGCGAGACGGAAGACGTCCTCCAGCCCGACCGTGAGATCCTCCGACGACTCCGCATAGAACGAGTCCAACCGCTCCTCGACGGAGCGCTCGGCATCGGATGCCTCGAAGAGCAGGCTGTCCGCCGCGGGGCTACGTGAGCCGGGGTTCTTGTCCACCTGTCGATCGCGCCGTCCCGTGTCCACCTCGGGTGAGCCGACCTCGGGGCCGGGCGAGTTGAGCTCGCTCGATCGCTCGTCGAGGATGCGATCGATGCGCTTGTCGATCGTCCGCATCGAGGAGCACGCGGCCAGCAGCGGCACAGCGACGCCCGCGGCGAGCAAGGACACGCCACGCAGCGTGATTCGTCGGCAGATCGGAATCTTCACACGCGTGAGGACGAACATGGGTGAGGGAGTGTATCGGCGTGCGCCCGACGTGTTGCGGGAATGTTCGGGCGGGTTTACGTTGGCCCGTCCGATGGTCCCGAATCCCCCTGAATGAGCCTCCAGCGGAAAGCCTGCGCCCATGGCGACGATGACGGTCGATGGACACACGCTCAGCCTCGATGGGAGGCGAATGTGGCTGGTGTCAGGAACGGTGCACTACTGCCGCATCCCCGCAGCCTTGTGGCGGTCGCGGCTGCGGGCCGCACGTGAGGCGGGGCTGAATTGCATCGAGACACCCGTGGTGTGGTCGAGGCACGAGCCCCGCGCCGGCCACTACGACTTCGAGGGCGACCTCGACTTGCGCACCTTCCTGCTGATGGCGGCCCAGGAGGGACTGCGCTGCATCGTGCGGATCGGGCCGTACGTCGGCGAGGGATACGACCTCGGCGGCCTGCCCGCGTGGCTGGTCCCGTCGGTTGACTGGCGCGTCCGGATCGCCGGTCCCGAGTATCTCCAGGCGTGCTCGAAGTTCCTTGCGCGAGTCTGCGACCAAATCGCCGACCTGCAGGCGACCGAGGTCGGCGACGACGGGCTGCCCGGCCCGATCGTCATGGTCCAGAACGAGCACGAATGGTTCTGCGGCGATGATGTCGCCGCGACCGCCTACCTCGGCGAACTGGCGCGGTACCTCCGCGAGGGTGGCATCCGCGTCCCCATCGCGAACCGCAACAATCTCTATCAGTCCGTCGAGGGCGAGATCGACGCGTGGTGCGGTTACGCCGATCTCTTTGCGATCGTGCGACAGCTGCGCGCGGTGCGCCCGGCCCACCCGCGCATCGTGCTGGGACTCGAATCCGGCACGCCGGACGAATGGGGTGAGCCAACACGCTCGCACAAGGACGGCCCCGGCCTGCTTCGGGCCATGGCATCGACGCTTGCCGCCGGTGGCCAGTTCAACCTCGCACCGTTCTGCGGCGGGACGGCGCTCGGCGAGGGCGACGGACGGCTGTCACGCACGTCCGAGTCTTTCCTGACCACCGATCGCTCGGAGTCCGGTCCGATCGCACAGGGCGGCGGCCGCGGCGAGCTGTTCCTCGCCGTCAAGCGGCTCTGCACCTTCGCATCGAGCTTTGAGCGCCTCTTCGCCGGTCTGGAGCCCGACCAGCACTCCGTCGTGATCGATCCGAGCGCGACATTCCCGGAGATCACCGACGAACCCACCGGGACATCCGCGACCAAGCGCGTCAGCGGCGAGGCGAACATGTCCGTCGCATCGGCCCGCGGATCCCAGGGAACGGTCGCGTTCCTCTTCGGTGACGCCACGCCGGGCTCGCGCAAGCACCACAAGACGGCACTGCTGCTGCCGGACGGCTCGTCGCTCCCGGTCGATATGGGTGACCAGCCGGTGCGCTGGGTGCTCATGGACACGCATCTCGTCGCGCGATCGACGCTGGACTACTGCAGCCTGTGCGCGTTTGCACTCGTCGGCTCGACGCTGGTGCTGTTCGGTGCCGCCGGCTCGACCGGCATGCTGTCAATCAGCGGGGTGCCTCTGGAAGTTGCCGTGCCGCGAGGCAAGAAGCCCACGGTCGAGCTGCACGAAGACATCACCGTGGTCGTCTGCAGCGATGATCAGATCGATGCCACGTACGTGCGCGACAACGCGGTGTATGTCGGCATCGCCGGCTTTGACGAAAGCGGCGCGCCGCTTCCCGCCGCTGGCTTCTCACAGCACACCCGCATCGACGATGCAGGCACCGTCACGACGGGAACGGCCTCGAGCATTGACGTCCCAACCACGCGACCGGCACTCAAGGCGTGGGAAGTGGCGACCGTCGATGACTCCGTCTCCGGAGACAACCCGCGCTACGCGCGCATCGACGGCCCTGCATCGATGGAGCAACTCGGGGCTCCCAGTGCCTACGGCTGGCTGCGCCTTCGCATCAAGGGTGGTTCCGCCCGCAAGGCCAAAGCCGCGCTCTTCGAGGCAGGCGATCGGCTGCACGTGTACCACGACAGCGCACTGCTCGCCGTCGTCGGACTTGGCCCCGGCGCGACGTCCGACATGGTCACGACACTCTCCCTGACCAAGGGTGAGCGCACCTTCACGATGCTCA
Source organism: Planctomycetota bacterium (assembly GCA_039818905.1). Classification (GTDB taxonomy): domain Bacteria; phylum Planctomycetota; class Phycisphaerae; order Phycisphaerales; family UBA1924; genus JBCBTA01. Next base: position 549 of record JBCBTA010000139.1, on the reverse strand, counting down.
TCGACAACCTTGGGCGCTTTGCCGAGGGCAACGGCCTTGGCGAACGAAAGGGGCTCTTCGGCCACATCTACGAGGCCAAGGCGCTCAAGGCTGGTGCTTCGAAGCTGGAGGAGGGGACGCCCATCGATCCACTCGATGTGCATCAGCCCGTCTTCGGTGTGCAGCGCGGGGAGAAGACGGACACACACCGTTTGACCTGGAACTTCATCCATCGGCGCAAGTCACCGGTCCTGCTGTCCATTGATCCGTGCCCGGCAGCAGGTCGCCTTGCAGTCATCGTTCTGAATGATGTTCCGCTGCAAATCGTCACGCCCGCCATCGGCGCTCGTGTGGTGCTCGACTCCGAGCAACTCAACCGCGGGAAGAACACCCTGCAGATCGCCGTGCTCGATGACATGGAAGCTGCGGTGAAGGATCTGAAGGCCGCGATCACGATCGCGGAGGGCGCGACCAACCTCACCGAGAACGCCGAGTGGTCATTCGCCAAGTGGGAACTGCCGCCGGCATCTCGCTTCGAGAGCGTCGCAAAGACGCAGCTCACCGGAAAGG